>NZ_WEZF01000013.1 GCF_009177065.1 Tautonia marina | reverse complement strand
CCCAACCCACACACGCCTCGCCTTCCCCTTGCGGAAAGGCGAGGCGTGTGTGTTTGCGCGCGTCGACGCTTCAAGCAATTTCATCAGACGATTTCGATCGAAGGTTCCAGGAAACTCTCGACTTTTCTCCTGGAGATGTCGGGGTTTATTGTCCGTGCCTGATCGTGTCTCGATGGGAATCGCGCTTCTGGCAGGCCTGATCGGAGGGTCCTGCCTTGCCGGGCGATGGGATCGTGGTCATGATGCGATCAGCAGACAGAGCGACTCGACCCGAGCAATCAGGATTGATGCCGGTTGGGTGGGGTCGAGGTTGGTTCCCGGAACCCGTCGTTCTGAACCCTTCTCAACGCAACGCGAGCGAGCACACCAAAATGACGACACCGATGAGGATCTTCCACAGCGCCACGATCCTGGGGCTCTTGACGGCGGCGGCGGTTGCGGCACCGATGGATGAGAAGACCGAGGGGCTCACCACGATCTTTGACGGTTCTGGTGCCGACGGATGGATCAACAACAAGACAGGTGAGCCGATTTCCTCGACCGCGGTGCAAGACGACGGCCTGAATCCGCACGGGGTTGGTGCTTACGTGGTGTTGTACAAGGAACCGGTCAAGGACTTTGTGCTCGACTTCGATTACAAGCTGTCTCCAGGGTGCAATTCGGGCATCTTTCTACGGGTCGGCAATCCGAAAGACCCGGTGATGACGGGCCTGGAAGTGGCGATCGACGACACCAAGGGGACCGGGTTTCACGACTCGGGGGCGTTTTACGACCTGGTCAAGCCGGAGGCCAACACCCAGAAGCCGGCCAGTGAATGGAATCACATGACGATCACCGCCAAGGGGCCGATCATCACCGTCGCGCTGAATGGGGAACAGGTCAGCACGATCGACCAGTCTCAGTTCTCTGAGCCTGGCACGCGGCCCGATGGTTCCAACCACAAGTTCCAGAACGTCGCCATCGCCGACCTGGTCCAGGAAGGATATTTCGGCTTCCAGGATCATGGTCAGAATTGCTGGTATCAGAATGTACGCCTGAAGAAACTCGACCAGTAAAGGAGCGAGCAAGATCAGGTTGAAGGAATCAGCATTCCTCGGAAATGGCCCGTTCCTGGCGTGCGGAGCGCACGTCGAGGAATGGGCCTTTTCTGGTTTGATGAAATGAGCAGATCATCGGATCAGGCTGCAACCTTGCGGCACTCCTCGGCGCAGCGGCGGCAGGCCTCGGCGCAGCGGCGACAGTGGTCGGCCTGATGCTTGGAGCATTCGGCGGCGCAGCGGTCGCAGGCGTCGGCACAGGCGCGACACACGGCGGCGGCCAGTTGCGACCCGCGACTCATGAAGCCGGAGCAGGTCCAGCACAGCTCGGCACAGTCGCGGCAGGTACGGACGCACTCGGCCATCT
Source organism: Tautonia marina (assembly GCF_009177065.1). Taxonomy (NCBI): domain Bacteria; kingdom Pseudomonadati; phylum Planctomycetota; class Planctomycetia; order Isosphaerales; family Isosphaeraceae; genus Tautonia; species Tautonia marina. The sequence continues at coordinate 203,121 of NZ_WEZF01000013.1, read as the reverse complement.
TCGTGTCACCGATACAGGCGTCTCCGCAGTGCTCGCACTCCTGAGCGCAAGCAACGCAGGCGTCGATGCAACTCTTGAATTGTTCGTGGGCCATGGGATTCTCCTTGTTGATCTGGTCCGGAGTGGTCGGGGATCGTTCTCCGGGGCCATTTCCCCGGGTGGGTAGTCAGCGCGGGTTTCCTGGAAGCAGGCATAGAACGAGGGCGTCTGCTCCGTCGCGTACTCAACTGAAGGACGCGTTGGTCCGCGCCGCGCATCCCCCTTTGGTGCAAATGAGGCGCCCGGTGGAAGGGCCAGGGCGTCAGCGTCGTGATCGAGGACGCGCGATTGAAGACCGACTCCGGATCGCCTACGATGCAACCAGACATCCTGATCGCGGGGTTCAGGGGATGGAATCGCCCCACCGGTCAAGGGGCGCCGGGCCTCGCGACGACTCGGGGCCAGCCCCCAGTTCCTGGCCTGACTCGCTTGGGCGAACACCAGACGAAAGGGGCTCCGTTTCTCCCGTCGAGGATGCGATGAAGCTTGGATTGTGGGAGCCGATGATCAATCATGGCGTGGGGATGGATTGACCGATGGCGTCGCTGGCCGGGTTTCTCGATCGCCTTCTGAGCGAGGGGCGGGTCGTGTTCCGGGAAGCTCTCCGAGGGGAACCCTCGGCGGAGGATCGGGCAGAGGCGGCGGCACGTCTGAGGAAGGCGTTTGACGACATGTTGATGGATCTGGCCGGGCCTCCCCTCGAGTTCGACGAGCGGTCGGCGCTGGCCGCGGCGGAGTGGACCCAGACGGCCTGCTGGTTCCTGGTGAGTCGGGGGGAGCCGGCCGAGGTTGTCGATCACGCCCTGAGGCTTCCGCCGCCGCCGCGATCGGCCGGGGAGCACCTTTCGGCCGATCTGACGTTACGCTACTTGGCGGCGGTGCATCGTCGGGCTCGGGCGATGGATCCGGACGACGTGCTGTCGAGACGCTTATCGGAGGTGCTTCGCCGCTGGCCGCTTTCGGGGGCGTTGTCCGATGTGGAGCAAGCACCGACCTCTCCGATCGACTTCGACGGGCACGACGGGCTCTTGCTGCTGTTTGCCGAACGGTTGGCCGCTCAACCGAAACCGAGCTGGACCCCTTCCGAGGCTCCGGGACGGGATTGGCTCGGCTTGGCTCTCGACGCAATCGGGCCGCCCCGCACATACTTCTTGAAGCCCAATGCTCGCGAGCAAGGTTCGAACCCAGACCCTGGACCCCGCCCCTCGCCCCCGCTCGGGGATTGGTCGTGAGAGCGATCGGAGGATGCCCCCTTGGCCGAGCTTGACCCCCACGCCTTGCTCGTCGTCGATCGCCTGAGGAACGACGTGATCGCGCCCCTGAAGCAGCGGTTCGTCGGCCGGGACGAGGTGGTGGACCTGATCGCCCTTGCAGTCGTCTCCGGAGAACACCTGTTTTTGCTCGGGCCGCCCGGCACCGCCAAGTCGGCCGTGATCCGAGGGTTCGCCGAACGGGTACAAGGACGCTATTTTGAATACTTGCTCACCCGATTCAGCGAGCCGAACGAGCTGTTCGGCCCGATCGACCTGGCCCGATTGCGTGAGGGGACCGTGGCGACGGTGACGGCGGGGATGCTGCCCGAGGCCGAGTTCGCCTTTCTCGACGAGCTGTTTAACGCCAATAGCGCCATTCTGAACAATCTGCTCACGGTCCTCAACGAGCGGCGATTCCGACGCGGGGCCGAGGTGCATCGGCTCCCCTTGCTCTCGCTGTTCACGGCCTCGAACCATCTGGCCGAGGACGAGGCGCTCAATGCCCTGTTCGATCGGTTCCTGATTCGCTGTCATGTGGATCACTTGCCCCGGGAGGCGATGCCCCGATTGCTGGCGGCCGGCTGGGAGCTGGAGCGGGCCGAAGCGTCGGTGGCGGGGGTTTCGTCAGGCGATCTGAGGGGCTTGTCGCGCCGGATCTTCGAGGTCGATCTCTCGGGAGTTTCCGGCTCGTACGCGGATTTGATCTGGAAGATCCGGGATCTGGGGCTGGCGCTGTCGGACCGTCGGGCGGTGAAGGTGTTGAAGTTGGTGGCGGCCTCGGCATTGCTGAGTGGTCGGAGCAAGGCGACGAGGTCCGATTTCTGGGTCCTGCGCTACGTTTGGGACCGTGAGGAGCAGATCGACCCGCTCCGGTCGCTCGTCGGCTCGGTGCTGGAGCAGGCAGCCTCGGAGGATCCCGAGACCGCTCGGCATCCTCTGGCCGAGCCTCCCGATCGAGTCGACGGCGAGGACCTGGCCCGACAACTCGACGAGGTCGCCCGGCAGCTCGACGACGCGAAGGAGCGACCCCTGGCCCTGCTCGTTGCCGCCCGGCTCCGTGATCGCCTGGCCGAGCTGAGCGATCAGGCAAGCTGGGTGGCCGATGACGACGCAAGGCACCATCTGATCGAACGGGCCTCGGTGCTGCTCAATCGTCTGGGGTGAGAAGATGCTTGATCGTTGCCAAGACGCTTCCCGATCGATTCGGTCTTCGAGCGGCTTCCGAGAGCGAGGAGAGCCCCCTCGCCCCCGCTTGCGGGGAAGAAGGAGGCCGCGGGCCGGGTGAGGGGGGCCGCGGTCCTCGATACGCTCTCGGGAACGGCTCAAACGAAGGGATGGAGACTTACCACGACCTTGCACCGTTGAACGGCTTATGAAACGTTCTTCCGCCACGTTGCAGCAGGATGAGTCGATGCCGCTGGAGGGGGTTCGGGTGGCCCGGATCGGGCGATCGGACCTGGCGGCGCTGGCGGGATTGCGCGGTCGGTCGGACGTGAGGGTGCAGGCTGATGGGGAAAGAGAAGAGGAACGGGTCTGGGTGGCCTGGGAGCCTCCTCCGGATCGAACCCAGCGGGACGAGGTGGTCGAGGCGTTGCTGCCGGTTTCGGGGGTCGTCTTTGCGAGGATCGGGGAAGGGGGGCATTGGTATCGGGTCGGTCGTCGCGTGCCGGAGTTCGGGCAAGGGCCTCCGGAGGGGATCGAGCGCCGGGATTGGGGCTGGCCCCTGGATCGGGTTCTGGTGCCGGAAGCGATTCGAGGAACGGCCCCCGTGCCGGTCGTCGAGCCGGCCCGGCTTCGCCTGGTTCGAGACGACCGCGAGCGGAGGGCGACGGCGGTGATGGTGGCGATCGAGGCCCTCTTGCCCTGGGTCGATCAGGCGCCGACGGCCCGATTGCGGGGGCTTCGAGGGAGCCGATCGGGAGATCGGGTGCTGCTGATCGGCGATCGGTTGCCGCCGATCATCGGCCTCGGCCGATTCTGGGGAGTCCGAGTGCTCGTGCCGATCGGTTTCCGGCCCGAACCGCCGTTGCCCGAGCCGATGCTGGTCGAGGCCATCGGGCTTCAAGACGAGGACCTGGCGTTGATTCATCCGGAGGGGAGCGTCGAGGTCGTTCCGGAGCGTTGCCTGTCGGTTGTCTCACGAGGGGCGGTTCGGAGGATGGCCGGGATCGAGACCCGGATGCTCGGCCCGGACGCTGGGGAAGGAACAGGGAAGGGGGGGGCGCGATGATCCCGGCCGACACCTACCTGCAACTTCCGGAAGCGTACGCGAGATGGCTCGGCGGCCTGCGGTGGTCGGTCGCGGGAGAGGCCCTGGAGTTTCCCGACGGCAAGACGTTCGTGTTCAGCCGAGAGCTGTCGCTGTTTCTCGACGGTTTCGCAACGGGACGCGCCCCGATTCACTTCGCGCATCTGCTGCACCTGATGCATCTCCTGCTCCGAGGTCCGTTGACCCTCAACGACGCCGATCCCTTCCCGATGGACCTGCCCGGCGCCTTCAGCGTGCTCGGCCGCCCGCACCGCAACGCCGGAGCCTTCTGCGCGATGCTCTGCGAAGGGGTCCCCTCGTTGCCCGATCCGCCCGAGATCGAGGCCGTTTGCCTGACGTTGACGGCCGGAGCCGTGGTCGAGATCGCCTCGATGGGAGGGGATCGGCACGCCGACATCGGGTTGCAAGGGTCGGGCGGGGCCGCGCTCAGGGGGCGAGGAGGCTCCCCCGCCATCCCCCTGGACGATCCGCCGATGGCCCCGGCCGAGTTCGAGCGCCTGGTGCTCGATCGCCTGATCCGCCAGCGGCCGGAGGCGATTCGCCACTGGTTGCGCGTCGGTCGAGGCCCGGAGCAAGACGCCGAAGGGCTGGCCGATCGGATCGAGCAGGATCGGCCTCGGACCTACCGATCGGCGCTGGAGCCCTTGCTGGAGCGTCCGAGGCTTTCGGCGTCGGCCCTGCTGATTGACCGCCTGGTCGGGGCTCTGGCCTTGCCCCCTCGCCGCCGATCGATCGAAACCTTGCCGACCGGAGGCTATGCCGACCTGGCCAACCGAGGGGCCCCCGAGCGCCTCTTGCTCAGCCAACTGGCGATCGACGCCGAGGAGTTCGTTCGCCGCTTCGCCGAGCGGGAGCTGCTGTACTATCAGCGCGAGGAACCGCACGCGGAGGAGTCGGAAACCCTGGTCGTGCTGCTCGACCAGGGAGTCCGAACCTGGGGAGGGGTTCGCACGGTCCTGGCCGCGGCGGTCGTGGCTCTGGCCGGCCTGGCCGATCGCCGAGGGAAGCGGTTGCTGCTGGGCGTGTCGAGCGATCCCACGAGGCGGATCGACCCGATGCGATGCGACCCGGAGAAACTGGCCACCTTGCTCGAAGCGAGCGAACTGTCGCCCCATCCGAAGCCTTTGCTCGACTCCGTCGTGAACGAAGGAGGTCACCCGAGGCGCGATCTGGTCTTGCTCACCCACCCGAGAACCCTGGACGAGCCGGCCATTGAGGCCACCGCCCGGGGCCTTGCCGAGGGGGACCGGCTCTTTGCCGTGCTCGTGAACGATCAGCGAGAGGTGCAACTGGCCGAGGTCCGTCGTGGTCGGCCGGTCGTCCTGTCGCGCTTCCGGGCCGACCCGGTCGACGCGGCCCCGTCGCTGCCCGAACCAAGGAAACGAGGCCCGAGGAACCCGCCGCCCGGCTCCTGGGCCGGCGACGTGGAGCCGATCGGCTTTCCGTTCCGGCTCTCCCCGGCCGTTGCGAACGCCCCGAGGAGCGAGGAGCCGCTGTTTGCCTTCGACGCCTCGGGAGAGTGGTTCGCCGCGATCGGCAAGCTGGGCGTGCCGCACCTCTGGCGGCTGAACCGATCCTTGCATGAGTCGCTGCCCCGCGGATTCGCCGGGGGGGAGGTGGTCCGCGAGGCCGACGCGATGATCGGCGTGGCCGGCGGGTTCGTCGTCCTCGGCCGGATCGGCGAGGCGGGCAGGCCGGTGGCCGTTCATTACGACCTGGTGGCCCGACGGGTCCGGGTGTTCGTCAGCTCTCTCTCAACCGAGCGCATCCGGACCTGGTTCTACCTGAGAGAGTCGCACGCCCTGATCGTCCGGGGCGAGGCCGAGTGCTGGTATCTCGACCTGAGGACGGGAGTCCGGTTCTCGTCGCGGGACCGCGGCGCCTCGGAGTTCCTCGCCCGCGACCTGCGACGGATCGAGGAACTGTCCGTGGCTCCTCCTCGCCTCGTCGTCCTGCACGACGACGACACCAGCCCGGCGATCGGCCCGTCGGTTCGCCTGCGGCGTGAGAGCGGCACGATTGCGGTCGAAGGCATGGATCCGCCCTGGCGACGCTTTCGACCGGTGTCCGAAGGCCGCCCATTGCTCCAGGATCATCACCTGGAGCGCGCCCTCTGCCGGGGTCAGACGCTGGCGATTTACGCCCGAGCGAACGCCTCGAACGACGGCCGCTGGTGGATCTTCCGGAAGTTCGGGGCGGATCTGGTTCCGATCGTTCCGGAGGCCCAACTGCCCAAAGAGCCGGGCGAGCTGTCGCTTTCCCTGGACGGAAGCCATGTCGCCATACGCTTCGAAGACTCGTCTTACGCGGTTTACGCCCTAGAGGTCGCCCCCGTCTTGCTCTTGCGAACGCCCGGCGAGCCCCAGGCGACGCGAAGAAGGCACCGGGATCCCAGGAGTCGGATGATGGTCAGCCTTGGGCGCGACTGGATGCTGCTCCAGGAGGCTCCTCATGCGGCCTTGATCTGGTGGAGTGGGTCTCGGCTCGGGTTGCGGTTCGCCAGGGGAGACCTGGAGACCGTGCTCCAGGAACTGTTCCGAGGCGGCGGCCCGGCCTCGTCGAGGCTCTCCAGGACAACTCCAGGGCATCTCCCTCCGTGGGCCCGGTACGACCCGAATCGCTTCGCGGAGACGGCAAGAGGGCTCGGTCTGGTGGCAGTTGTCGACACGCTTGGGCAGATCGTCCTGGCCGACGCCTCGGGGACCCTGATTGCCTTGATCGCCTTTTCCCACGGTTCGCTCGCCGCCTGGATGCCCGATGGGTCTCGATTCGGTTCCGTTCGCTTGACCGGAACCGCCGCGACCCCCGGGGCCGAGGATCGCCTGGCCCTGGCCCTCCGCATGGCCGCCCAGTCGAGCCCGATTGCCGTGAAGCCATCATCATCATCCTGACGAGTCAACCATGAGCGAGCCTCCGACCCTTCACTTGCCGATCCGCCTGAAACGCCGACCGAAGATGGCGCCGGCCGAGGCGGTGGTGCTGTCGGGGAGTGGCGCGACGATGGCGGCCCTGACCTTGCTGGCGGAGCTGGAACGCGAGCGGCCGGGGTCGGCCCGAGTCTTCGCGGTGGCCGGCGGTGTCTTGGTGACGGCCGGATCGCTCGGGGAGATCCGGCCGATCGTGCCGGGGGGGATCCGCTTGCGGAAGCAAGGCCGAGCGCTCTTCGTGCCGGTCGATGCCGAGCTGAGCCCGGCGTTGCTCGACGACGAGTTGCAGGGGATGACCCGAGCCGTCGGTCTCGTGCTTTTGCCGGGAGGGCTCGTCCTGGAGTTTGACCCGGCCCGACCGCTCGGGATGGCCGACCTGGTGACGGTGGACCGATCGGGGGGCGGGGCCTGGGAAGCCCTTCCCGAGGGGCCTCGCCTGGCCGATCGCCTGGTCGAGGTGACGTTTGAGCCGATCGACGGGGCAGGAGGGATCGACGCCGGATCGCCGATCGATCCCGAAGCAGGCGAGATCGCCACCGAAGCCCCGAGGCCCGAGGACACGGGCGGGGCTCGTCGATTGCTCGGAGGGGCGGCGCTGGGGGCAGGGCGGGGGATGATGCGGCTGGGCCGGGCTCTGGGATCGCAAGGCCTGGCCGGCCTGGGGGCGAGGTGGGCCGCGACGGCCCTTCAGATGGCTCCGAGGCTGGGCGAATCGCTCTTTGGCAAGCAGGAGATGGCGTTGCGCGACCTGCTCCGCGAGTTCCGCGAGGGGAACGTCGAGCGAGCCCTCCGCCGCGCCTTGCCGATCGGCAAGGGGACCGATCGCGGGACCTCGATTGCCGGATCGGCCGACTTGCCGGATCGAGAGCCGCGGTACTCGTTGGCCGAGATCCTCGGCAACGCCTTCTCGGGAGGTCGAGGGGACTCGTCGAGCATCTGGTTCGGGGGGATCGACGTTCAACAGGAGTTGATTCGGGAGTATCACCGGGCCGCGCAGGATGCCGAGCGTCGGGGAGACTTCCGGCGGGCCGCCTTCATCTACGCGAAGCTGCTGCACGAGGATCGCCTGGCCGCCGGCGTCTTGATGCAAGGGGGGCTGGCGCGGGACGCGGCCTTGATTTATCTGGAAAAGCTGGGAGATCGGGCCGCCGCCGCTCGGGCCTTCGAGGCGGCCGGGGAGTTCGACCGCGCGATCGATCTGTACCGATCGACCGAGGACTTCGAGCGGCTGGGGGATCTGTTCACCCGCCTCGGCGAACCCGACGAGGCACTGGCGGCCTACGTTCTGGCGGCCGATCGAATCGTCGAGCAGGAAGGGGACCATCTGAAGGCCGGAATGTTGCTCCGATCGCGCGCCGAGCGGCCCGACCTGGCCCTGGCTCGGTTCGAAATCGGCTGGAAGGCGAGACCCTGGCCGAACGCGATCGGCTGCGCCCTCGAACTGGCGAGGGCGATTGCCGAATCGGGAGACGGAACGAGGCTCCGGGGGCTGGTTGACGAGGCCGATGCGCTGTTCGCTCCCCCCGGTCTGGAGTCCGAGGCGTCTCGCTTTTACAACGAACTGGCCGTGCTGGCCGATCAGGAGATGCTGACCCCCTGGCGAGACGTCTTGCGCGACCGGGCCGTGATGGGCCTGGCCGGCAAGCTCCGGCAGCGGGTCGAGGCCGAAGGGGCCGTGCCCGGGATCGTCTCGAAGGTCTTCGGCCCGGCCCGGCAATGGTCGGCCGACCTGATCCGAGACGCCGAGTACGCCGTCCAATCGCGGGGTTTCCGGACCTCCGGCGCCGCTCCCGAACGGCCCCGGCCGAGCCGAACCTTCCGGATTGCCGACGGGCCGTTGACCAGTACCGCCGTGGCCGAGGGGGTGGGCCTGGCCTTTGTCGGCAATGCCAGGGGAGAGGTGGTGCAAGTCGACCTGGAGACGGGACAGACCGCTCGGGTCGGGCGGTACGCGATGCCGGTTGCCTCGCTGGCGGTCGACGGTTCGGGGAGGTTGCTGGTCGTGCTCTGGCACGATCGAAGCACCAGCCGAACGGTGCTCGCCTCGTATTCGAAGCGGCCGGACGGCTCGTACGCGATGATCGAGGGGAGAACCGAGACGTGTCGATCGACGGAGTATCCGCCGTTCCTCGTGCCGGCGGTGTCCGACTCGATCGGGTCGGTCGGCCTCTGGGACGGCCGGCGCTACCTGCTCTTGCGGGGAGCGTCGTTGACCCCCTGGACCGAGATCCCCCGAGACACCGAGCCCGGACCCGACGGTGAGGGCGGCCCCCCCGGCTCGGCCCTGCTTTTGCCTCCGATTGACGGAGGAGACGATGCGACGACCTTGCTGGAGCTCGGCCCCGCCGACTCGTGGGCCTTGCTGGCGACCGAGATCGGGCCGATCGACCACCTGCCGATTCCCTGGGCCCCTGCGTCGAAGGTACACGGGGCGTTGCCTGGCCCTTTGCGAGTCTCGATGCGGTGTCAGGGGCACCGGGTGCTGAAGCTCGTCGGCATTGGAGAACATGGACGGTTGTATCAAACGGTGTTTGATTTGAAGGGTCTTGTGTCGACCACTTGGTCATCCCCTCTCGACGAAGAGGCCCGAGCGGCCGCGCTGACCCCCTCGGGCCTGGTGGCCGGCGTTTGCGATGCGTCGGTGACCTGGTTTCGGGCAGAGGGGGGGCGCGTGTCTCGTCGGTCTTCGACGCCGGTTTCCCTCAGGCCCGCGCTGGCCGCCGCGCCGAGCCCCCGGACGGGAGAGCTGGTCGTGATCCTTGCCGAGGGTCAGGCCGAACGCGTGGCCTGGCCATCGACCTGACCCGTGAAGGGTTGGCAGGTCGGGGCGAGTCAAATGGATTTCAACATTTTGGGAAGAGCATGACGCATTTTTGCTGGCAATTCCGAAGTGCTTTTGAGATGTCTGACACAAGAGGAAATCTCGATCCGGAGCGGTGAATGTTGCAAGCCGCCGCGATGGATCAACGTGTGACGGCACAAAAGAGTCCTTGAAGCCTTTTGTGCGTTCCCCCCTCTCCCTAGAAGGAACCTTGGACGATGACTTTCGCAATCGGGTGGAGAATGGTTCGAAGCGCAATGCTGCCGCTGCTGGTGGCCGGGTTCAGTTTGGCCCCGACGCTGCCTCAAGTGCGGGCAGGCGAGGAGAAGGATCGGGAGCCGTTGATCGAGGGGATTGGGGCGTATTCCCGGAAGGTCACCACCGAGTCTCCCGAGGCGCAGCGCTATTTTGATCAGGGGTTGAACCTGCTCTTTGCCTTCAATCTGGAAGAGGCCGCGCGATCGTTCCGCCAGGCGGCCGAGCTGGACCCAGCGTGTGCGATGGCCTGGTGGGGCCTGGCGTACGCGCAGGGGCCTCATATCAACCTGCCGGTGGTTGATGACGAGAAGGCCAAGGTGGCGTTCGAGGCGATCGAGCGGGCCAAGGCGCCGGAGAGCCGCGCCGGCACCCTTGAGCGAGCCCTGATCGACGCCCTGGCCGAGCGCTGCGTGCTCGATCCTCCCGAAGACCGCGTGCCCCTCGATCGGGCCTATTCCGAGGCCATGCGGGCCTTGCGCGAGCAATACCCGGACGACCCGGACCTCGGGCCCTTATTGGCGGAAAGCCTCATGAACCTTCACCCGTGGGATCTCTACACCCAGCAAGGGGAGCCGAAGGAGGGGACCGAGGAGATCGTGGCCCTGATTGAGGAATCGCTGGCGTTGTGCCCCGATCACCCACTGGGGAATCACCTGTATATTCACGCGATTGAGGCGTCAACCCGGCCCGATCGCGCGATCGAGGCGGCCGACCGGCTCCGCGATCTTCAGCCGGGGCTGTCGCATAATGTGCATATGCCGTCGCATATCGACGTGCGAGTCGGCCACTGGGCGAAGGCCGAGGAGGCGAATCGGAAGGCGATCGAGGCCGACCGCGTGTTCCTGGCCTTCCGACCCGATCCGGGGTTTTATGGGCTGTACATCGCTCATAATTATCACATGCTCGCCTATGCGGCCATGATGCGCGGCAAGAGCCAGGTGGCGATCGACGCCATCGACGAGATGATGACCCTGATGCCCGAAGCCTGGGCGATCGAGCACGCGAGCATCGCCGACGGCTATCTGGCCATGCCGCTCGAAGTTCGGATGCGCTTCGGCCGCTGGGAGGAGATCCTGGCCGCTCCCGAGCCTGATTCCGCCTTCCCGATCGCTCGGGCCCTGTGGCATTACGCTCGGGCCGTCTCGTTCGCGGCACTCGATCGGGTCGAGGAGGCGAAGGCCGAGCAGGCGCTCTTCCTGCGAGCCCGCGACAGCGTTCCCGAAGACGCGATCTTCGGCAACAACGCCGCCGCCGACCTGCTGGCCGTGGGAGAGCAGTTGATGCGAGGCGAGATCCTCTACCGGGATGGCCAGGAGGATGAGGCGTTCGCCGCCCTCCGCGAAGGGGCTCGCTTGCAGGACCTTTTGCGCTACTCTGAGCCCCCCGACTGGATCCAGCCGGTTCGGCACGCCCTGGCCGCGGCCTTGCTCCAGTCGGGCCGCTTCGCCGAGGCCGAGCAGGTGTGCCGGGACGACCTCAACCAGCACCCTCATAACGGCTGGGCCCTGTTCGGCCTGATGCAGGCGCTCGAATTCCAGGAGAAAAATGACGAGGCGAAGCAGGTTCGCGCTCAGTGGGAGGAGGTCTGGAAGGAGGCCGACGTGGTCCTTTCCTCCTGCTGCTTCTGCCAGCCGGGCTTCTGATCGGTTGACCACGGGTCGGGTTCCAAGGGCGGTCGGGCGAACAAGCCTCGGCCGCCCTTTGTGTTGCGCGCACCCAGGCGACAGGAAAGGGGGCGCCGCGCCACCCCCCAGGGAGCAAATCGTCCGGTGGCGTCAATCGGCCCAGGAGAACGAGCTGCCCCAGCCGCGCCGGATCCAGCGGGCCATCAGCTCGTTGCGGCCATGAACGCGGAAATGCTGATAGATGGCCTTGGTGTACTGATTCACGGTATAGATGCTCATGTGCAGGCGTCGGGCGATCTGCTTGTCCGAATCCCCTTCGAGCAGGCAGCGGAGGACCTGCCGGGCCCTCGGGGCCAGGTCGCGGGGTGATGGCTCCGAGAAGCGGGCCAGTGGTCCACCGGCCAGAGGAGCCAGCACGGTCACCAGCTCCTGAACGAAGGCCCGATCGCGTCCATCGAACTCTCGGTCCCCTCGGGTTTTCAAGAGAGTCACACCGATGGATTCGTCCCCCTTCACTCCCGGAATGGATCGCATGCACCACAAGGGGTTGTCGAGTGCGATCGGACGAAGAAAGGCCTCGTAATCCTGGGTCGCTTTCCATTCTCGCTCTGAGAATAGCGTCGATCGTGAGAGACAGATCCCGTCATGCTCAATCATCTTGCGGCTGTACGTGGTCAGGGTCGAAAGACCCGGGGTGTCGACGAATTGGGAAAAGACATCGAAGAAGTACGCGCGGCTCGAGTCGGACTCCCATCCCCAGTCGTGTTGGCCAAGGAATCGCATGCGGCCGCTATGGATGTCGATTTGTTCCCCGGAGAGACCGACTGTCCCGCCGAGCCGTTTAATCAATTGCTCAATCAGGTGCTGGTGCCAGGTGGTCACGTCGTCGCCCAGCTCGCGACACTCGCCAATCAGGTGGTGAATCGCGAGCGCATCACCCGCGCGGAGCCGAGAGGATTTCGACACGGCATTGCACTCCGTCGACCCATCGAAACGCGGGGCATCCCTGGAATTAGGGAATGGACCGTCCGTTTCGATGATTTAGGATTGGCACACGTTCTCTGAGGCGTCGGCTCGTTCCCAAGGCCGACCCCGGCTCCACGACGAGCCCGAGTCGCCTCGGAGACACCCCGACGGCCCGAAGGACACCGAAGACTCAGATCAAACTCATTGCACGCAACATATGCAGCAGATCAAGAGTTTGCTGGATTCATGAAATCCTGCTCCGGGAACTTGCGCCATGAAGCTCCGCCCCGGTCTCGTGCTGCTGAACCAGTATCGTAGTCTCGGCCGCCAGTCCCAAGCAACCCGGTGGCCCTGCAATCTGGTGCCAGCCCCGATTCCGGCGCGATCAAGCCTTTGACTGGTTCTCGGAGGGCGTGAGCTTGGGTTTTATGACCCGAGGGTTTGTGCGGTTTTGGTGTCTGCGTGTGAGGGTGTGTCGAACTGATGAGGCGATTAATTCGCCAGGTGTGTACTCGTGTGACGTTTTGTTGACGATCCTCCCCCGTCGTGACGAGGGGTGTCTCTCGATGGGCGGGAGGAGGCGTTTGGAATCGAGGCGGATCGGTCGCTCCGGTTGATCACGTTGCGAAACGGATCGGCCGGGGCTCCCGGTCGGTGCGGGGCGTTCGGCGTCCAGAGAGCGGCCCGAACGTTCCCGTGCCGATCCCAAAGGAAGCCCGGACACCCCGCCCTCGATCGGAGGAGGCAATGTGCCATGATCCGTTCTGGTTTGCGACCGGGCTTCGGCCCCGACGAGAATCCGGCTGGGCGGTTTCCGACCGTCACGAGAGGCCGCGTGCGCGTGCTGACCCCCGGATGGTCCGCGATCGTCTTGGTGGCGATCGTGGGGGTAATCGGCTTCGAGGACGACGATCGGTCGGGCCAGGGGGGCGCGTCGTCCCTGAACGTGGGCAGAGGGGAACGGCCGATTCGCAAGGTCGCCTTCACGACGGACGATACGCGGGTGGCCACCCTGGAGGTGGACGGCCGCCTGACGTTCTGGGAGGCCGAGGGCGGGGGCTTCTGGACCACGATCGGCGGGAACGATCGGGTCATCCGGAGCTTCGCCTTCGACCCTGGGTGCAACATGGCCGCACTGGGACACCTCGACGGCTCGATCCGGTTCATGAGTCTGAGGACGGGCGAGGACTGCGGTAGGATCGAGCTAGAGCAGGTCTCCGTTCATACGCTGGCCTTTTCGCCCGACGGCCGCCGCATTGCCACAGGGCAGGGGGACGGTCGCCTCACGCTCTGGGAGGTGGAGACCCGGTCGCTGCGGCTGGACCTGAAGACGTCTCAGGCTCCGTTGCTGGCCCTGGCCTTCTCGCCCGACGGTCGCCGCCTTGCCTCGGCCCATGCCGATGGTTTGGTCATTGTGTGGGAGACCGAGACGGGCCGCGTGCAAGCCTCGACTTCTTGCGGGCGGGTGCTTCTCCGACCGCTGGTGTTCTCACCCGACGGTGAGACGCTCTGGTGGGCAATCCAGCACGATAAGGTCGTCTGGAGGTGGGACCTCGGCTCCGGCGGTGAGGTTCAGACGGTCCCTTGCCCGGTGGAGGAGATGGTCCCCATGCCCGATGGAAGGTCGCTTCTGGTGCGGATCGATCAGGAACGGGTGTGGCAACTCAGTACCGAGACACTCCGTATCCAACACCGGTACCGCTTCCCTGGACGCATCCTCTGCTCGATGGGGGTTTCGAGCGACGGGACGCGGATTGCTCTGGGAGGGCTTGAGACGGTGGAGGTCGCCACGCTCGCCCACTTCGAAGACCCATCGGCGGAAGATTGAAGCCGGATCGACCGTGTTTCCGGGGGCAACTCCACCGGGTCTCCTTCGGAAGGTCCATTGAGGACCAAGAGACGGATTGGGCGATGCTCGACCGTGGATTGCTTGCATTGGGGCTCGCGACGGGTCGAGAGTCCCAGGTGATTAACCCGAGGCCACGTGGGCTCGGCTGCTCCTCGTGCTCTGGTCCGCCGCGCGGGGGGAGTCTTCGTTTTCAAAAGAGGCGGATTGAGGAGGGGTTGAAATGCGTTCGATGCTTCGATGGATTGCTCAAGGGGTTGCTTTGGCAGGATTGCTGGTCGTTCTGGGGTTCGGGGCCGAGCCGGCTTCGGCTCAGGTGGTCCCGTTCCGCGTGACGGGGGCGGGGGTCGCGGATTTCATTCCCCTGGTTCCGGGTCAGGCCTCGCCGCACGACGCGATCGGCACGGCCACGCACCTGGGACGCTACGAGGCGGAGGGCCTTGTCCGGCTCGACGGGTTCACCGGCCCGACGACCGGCACCTTCTCCAGCGCCGAGCCCGTGGCCTTCACCGCGGCCAACGGCGACGTGCTTCGCTTCGACTATCAGGGGAATGTCAATCTGTTTGGTGCGGGGGATGGCCTGTTCATCACCGTCTGGATCGCCGAGTTCACGCCCGCCTCGGGCAGTACGGGCCGCTTCGAGCGGGTGGTCGATGGCAGTTTCATCATGACGGCGATCTCTGCTCCGTTTTCGCTCGATGCCCCCTTCCTGGTCGGTTACTCCTGGTCCGGCTCGGGCTGGATTGAGTTCGATCGGGGCCGATAACCTGACGCCTGGAATCGGCCTCAGCTCGTTGCACCAATGGGGGCGAGGGCCAGGGCGAGGGCGGGACCGAGAGACTTCGCTGTCGCGTCGTGATCACCTGAAGTAATGCTCCGGGAGGCCGGGGTACCCCTGCAGGGCGCCCCGGTTGCTCCTCGGGAAGGATCAGGTTGCATTGACGATCTTCAGATCCCAGCCGTTCTGGGCGTTGTAGAAGTCGCTCTGCGAGACGCCAAGGTTCCAGATGGCCGTCAGCAGCTCCTCGGTCGGGTACGGGCCGGGATTGTCGAAGGGGTTGGTCGACGCACCGATCTGGTTGACGAACCAGACGTCGGCCAGGAGAGACGTGTTGCTTTGCTGGAGAACAACCTCGTAAAGATCATAGGTCGGCGGTTTGAGCTGATTGCAGACATAGAGATCACAAATGTAATCTTCCATGTAGACAATCTGCCACTTGATCGGCATTAGCGTCTGATAGAAGAACAGGTCGTAGCTGTTGGACGTGGCCTGCTCGATCGCGCTGGTGGTGACGTCTTCCCAGTCCCAGAGCCCGGAGGAGATGGCCGTACCGAGGGTCGAGAGCATCCCGTAATCACCGACGATGGTCGTTTGCTGCTGAGCGAAGGTTTTCACATTGTCCGTGAAGAGGTTTCCGAGGGTGGTCAAGAGCGCCGCATACGTTTCTTCGAGCTTCGTATCGGGGCCGGGGTTCGGCTGATTGGTCAGGTCGCCGATGAGGTTGTCGATCCCCGAGGCGATGGCCGCGGCGCCAATGGCCGCTCCGCCACTGAAAGCTGCTGCCATGGCCGCAAGGGCAGCCTCGAACACGCCGACAATCGCGAGCGAGGCGGTGTCGTTCTGCTGCTCGCTCTGGGTCAGAGCGACGAG
The DNA here is from genome assembly GCF_009177065.1 of Tautonia marina. Taxonomy (NCBI): domain Bacteria; kingdom Pseudomonadati; phylum Planctomycetota; class Planctomycetia; order Isosphaerales; family Isosphaeraceae; genus Tautonia; species Tautonia marina. Next base: position 187,466 of record NZ_WEZF01000013.1, on the reverse strand, counting down.
GGTTCCGGCGGCGACAAGCCGGTCGTTCGTGACCGTGCCGATGTCCGAATTGAGGGTCGTGAGCTGCGTGTACAGGTTGTTGACGCCCATCACGTCGTTCAGTTCATTGATGAGCTGGCTCTTGATGGCATCCCAGTTGGTCGGGGACACATCGGGCGGTCGCGGGATCTCCTGACCGGGCAAGGTAGACTCAATCTTGTTGAGATAACCGCTCAGTGTGGCGATTGCGTCGTTGTAAAGCGCCCGGACACCGCCCGGCGCGACGATACCGAGGCCGGCGTTGATGGCGGCGTATCCGGCGTCCCACTGATCGGTCACCTCGGGAAACGGGGTGGCCGGCCGGTCGAGCAGGCCAAAGGAGAGGACCTGAAGCACCTGCGCCGAGTCGAAGGAGGCCAGCACGCGGTTTCGGTCGTTGGCCGCGATGCCGAAGAACATGCCCGGCGGGGTCTGCTTCGTGACGGCAGCCCACGATCCTCCCGGAGGACGAAGGAAGAGTACGGAATCGGCCACGACCCAGACCGAGCCGTCGGCCGCCGCCGACACCTCGGTAGGAGTGGTGCCGCTGAACTCGGAATCAACAGCCCAGCCCCCGCCCGACGACCACGAGAGCAAGACCGCGCTTCCTTGAGCATCGCTGCCGATCGCCCAGATGTTCGACGCCGAACCGATTCCGAGTTGCTTGATCGAGAATCCGTTATTGGGAATGACCGACCACGAGTCGGATGCCTCTTGATACGAGTAGGCCGTCCCCGAACCTCCCAGGACCCAAACGATGCCATCGGCCGAGGCGCCGATCTGAGACGGCGAGTCACCCCCCGGCAGGTCGGCGACGGTCGAGAGCGTGCCCGAGCTGGTGATCGAGGCGATGAACAGCGGCCCTTCCTGCCATTGATCCGAACCGATCAGCCAGGCCTCGGTGTTCGAGATGGGCGCGATCGAGTTGGCTGCGCCGCTCCAGACGCTGGTCGAGATCATCGTCACCGGATCGTATGCGAACAGGCCCGACGCGATGGTGCCGACCCAGTAGTTTCCGTCCGGCGAGGCTCCGAAGGAGGCGAGCGAGAACAGGTCGACGCCCCCCGGAGCAATCGGGTTCCAGTTCGTCAACAGGCTGAACTCAGGGGTAAACGGATAACCGACCGGCGGCGGGGAGGCGAGTTCGGACTCGGGCAATGAGGAGACTGGCGGGAGGGACGGAGTGGCGAGGATCGAATCCAGGTAGGGGGCGGACCCAAGCATCAGGGCCTTGGCCCGGGTCAAGGCCCGGGGCCCTTGCCAAGCAGTCGAAACACGGGCGGCGAGTTGCTCGTCCACGCGGCCGGGGGTGGCGATCGAGGCGATCCGGACCGCCGTTGCTTCCCGATACGACGGGCTCCTCAGCAGGTCGGCCACGACACGCGAGCGGGGAACCCCCCGGTCAAGCGCACCAACCCATCGGGCGGTTTCGGTCTCGGTCGGGCTCCGCTGCCAGAGGTCGTCGGCCATCGCGTTGAGGTACCCCTCGTGTGTGCCTCCTCCGCGGTTCTGGAAATATTCGGCCGAGCCGATCACCCGCCAGATCACGGCGAGCTGGTCGGCACCCCTGGCCGTCTCGCTCAGGTGGAACTGAAACTCGCCGGCGGTTGGTTCACGGTGGAGAAGTTTCTCATACGTGTTGAGAATTTCCACTCGGCGAGCCGGTTCTGACTGCAAGACCATCGCCGCCGCTCGCTCCCGGGACATGCCCCGATCGAGCCAGCCGACCAGCCGGTCCTGTACGGCATCGGCCAGCGGCTGATCGACCAGGGCCGTGGCGATCCGGTTCACGAATCGCTCGTGCGCCGAGGCGGAGGGAGACGCAATCTCCAGGGCCAGGACCTCGGCTCCCACCGCTCCCGACACGGCCACCGGCATCGGCAGATCGGCCGAAAGCATGGTTCGGGGCTCGAGCGGTTCGAGCTGGAGGCGGGTTCGCTCGATGTGCTTCGGGCGATGGCGGCCGATGGATCGTGATCGGGAAGGCCTGGACATCGTCGTGAGACCCCTTATCAAGAATCAGGATGGAAACTCTGAAGGTTGATCGCGTGTTGTAATCAGAATGCGTTCATGAGCCGAGCATCGAGTGGTGGGTGGGAACATCTTCTCGGACATTCGGCCTGAACAACAGGGGCAGCCTTCACCAATTCCCTGATCCGCCTCGACTTCGGGTACGGCACTTCTTCAGGCGCTCGATTGCTGACGTCCGCCCGAATCGTAGCTTACGAAACCCCGCCGAGGCTCATCTCCGATCGATTCCAGCCAGGCTCAACCCGGAGGGAGCCTTGAAGGGGAACCAGCGGCCGATCCCCACTCAGAGTGGCCAGATGATGGGGACGATGATGATCGCCGTCACCCAGAGCAACAGGTTCAACGGCAGGCCCACGCGGAGGAAGTCGCCGTAGCGGTAGCCGCCGGGGCCGTAGACCATCATGTGGGTCTGGTAGCCGATCGGAGAGGCAAAGGCGAACGAGGCGGCCAGGGTGATGGCGATGATGAAGGGGCGGGACTCGGCGCCGAGGGTCCGGGCGGTTTCGAGGGCCAGCGGGAAGGAGAGGGCCGCGGCGGCGTTGTTGGTGACCAGTTCGTTCAGGAGCATCGTGCCGAGATAAAGCGCCGCCAGGGCGGCAATCGGTCCGAGGGATCGGGTGACGGCGACGAGCAGCTCGGCCCCGGCGGCGGCGGCTCCGGTCTTGTCCATCGCCGCGGCCAGGCCGAGCGAGGAAGCGATCGCCAGCAAGACGGGCCACTCGACCGACCGCAGGGCCTCGGGTCGGCCGAGGCATCGGGTGGCGACCATCAACCCCCCGGCGAGCAGGGCCGCCACGGCCGGCTCGACCAGGTTCGAGGCGATCGCCAGAACCATCAAGGCGGTCAGAATGGCCGCGACCGGGGCGCGGAGGTGCCGGGGGCTGGTCGACCCTTCGACCTCGGAGATGAGGTAGAAGTCCCGGTGGTCTCGGAAGGCCCGGCTGAAGTCGGGGCCGACCTGGAGCAAGAGGGTGTCTCCGGGGCGCAGGACGATATCGCCGACCTTCCCCGCCAGGCGTTCGCCGTTGCGGTGGACGGCGACGACGGCCGCATCGTACATCCCCCGGAATCCGGCTTCTCGGACGCTCCGGTTGACCAGCGGAGAGGCGGAGCTAAGGACCGCCTCGCAGAGCCGGTGGCCGGGCCGATCGACGCCCGATCCGGCCGTGATCTCGTACTCGGGCTGCGCCGCGGGCATCAGGCCGGGGACCTTTTCCAGCTCGGTGATGGTCGAAACGTCTCCGGTGAAGATCAGGCGGTCGCCGGCGTGCAGCTCCACATCGGGCTCGACCGGGCCGATCGCCTCGCCGTCGCGGTCGATCTCGATGAGGAACAGGCCCGGCAGGTGCCGCAAGCCGGCCTCCTCGACCGTCTTGCCCACCAGCTTGCAGCCGGGGGCGACCATCAGTTCCGAGAGGTACTCTCGCCTCGCCTCGCTGAGCTGTTGCAACACATCCTTGCGCTTCGGGGTCAGGCGAGGAGCGATGAACAGCAGATACGCCACCCCGACCATTGCGCACGGAATCCCCGCCCAGCCGAGTTCCAGGAACCCGAGGCCCGGCAAGTTCGGGTCGTCTTGCTTGAGCAAGAGGCCGTGCACCACCAGGTTCGTGCTCGTGCCGATCAACGTGCAGCAGCCGCCGAGGATCGAGAGGAACGACAGGTGCATCAGGACCGAAGACGGCGCCACCCGCTGCCGACGGCACCAGTCGACGACCACCGGTAAGAGCATCGCCACGATCGGCGTGTTGTTGATCACCGCCGAACTCGGCACGACCAGGGCCGCCAGCTTCGCCCGGGCCCCTTCGGACGTCCCGACCCGGCCGAGCAAGCGATCGCCGATCACGTCGAGGACCCCCGTCTCCCGCAGGCCGGCCGCCACCACGAACATCCCGGCGACGGTCAAGACCCCCGGATTCGAAAACCCGCTGAACGCCTCGCTCGGCTCCAGGACCCCGAACAGGGCCAGCAAGACCGCCGCCCCGAGGAAGACGACGTCCGGCGGCGCCCAGTCTCGGACCAAGGTCAGCAGCACGAGCGCCGTCAGCCCCAGCGTCAACCAGGCGTCGAAACCGAGCGGCGGCCGCTTCGCCTCGGCCTCGACCTCGCCCCCAAGATCCCCGGCCTCGGCCTCGGCCCTTTCGGGGGGGCTCTCCACGATCGGACCGTCCCCAACGGCTGTCGGATCGTCAGCCGGCCCGGCCAGCACCACGGTTCCGCCGCCAATGACCAGCACCAGCATCAGCCAGCAGATACGCACCATCACGGCTCGGGCTCAGAAGACCAAGAGGGAGGGATCGGAACGGAGAGCTAATCTATCCTTTCTTGATCGGGATATGCAAGATCCCGGTTTGGCGTCGGGATGAATGTCTCATGAAACCGGTGAGAACGTCGGAGAAAGTGCTAGCGATCGGGGGGATGGGGGCGTTCAATGAGTCCGGCTCAGAGGCCTTCCCCGTGCCTTCCAATTCGAGTTTCCAGGGATGACGATACCATGAGAATCTTGCTTCGCAACGGATGCGTTGCCGGCCTCTTGCTGGCAATGCTGGCCCCGGAGGCGAGGGGGACCGACCTGGTCACCCTCTCTCCTCAGACCTGGGATGCGTACGCTCCGACGGGTAAGGAGGCCGACGCCATCTACGGCGACTTCGTGTTGCGTAACGATCGGGTTGTGGCCGTGATCGCCCGGCCGGTCCGGATGCGGAACGCGAACATGATGGTCCGCGACGTCGGCGGCATGATCATTGACCTGGCGAGGCGAGACGAAGGGGGGGGCGACCAGCTTCAGGTCCTCTTCGCGGCCTCACCGACGAACGACTTCCAGTTTGCCGGCGTTGAGGTCGATCAGCCCGAGATCTTCGACGTCGAGCGGAACGAGGTGGACGGCACGAACCAGGCGAGGCCATCGATGTTCGTCCGCGCCCGGTCGATCACCCTGAAACTCCTGTCGAAGCCGAGGCCCGACCGCCCCCTGGTCGAGTTGCGCTACACCCTGGCCGACGACGCCGACGCCATCACCATCGAGACGACCTGGACGAACGACACCGGCCGCGACCTGACGATTGATCCGGCCGACGTCTTGCGGGCCGAGCGAACGTTTGAGAAGGCCGCCAACGGCCGAGCCTCCCTCTTCTGGGTCGAGGATCGCCACTTCGGCCAGGCCTACGGGGTCCAGGTGGGCCAGGCCGAGGCATCGGGCTCGAGCGCCCGTCTGGTCATTGACGCCGAGACTCGGGGGCATCTCTCGACCCTCCGCTACGTGATCGCCGCCCCGGAGGCCGTGATCTTGAAGCCCGGCGAACAGCTCTCGGTGTCGCGGCGGTTCTTCCCGGCGAGCGACCTGTTCGGCGTCAAAGCGGCGGCGATCGGCGGCGATCGGCTGGTGCCCGCCTCGTTGACGGTCCGGGACTCCTCGGGGGCTCCGGTGGCCGGGGCCGATGTCACGCTGGAACTGGACGGGGAGTTGTTTGGCCACGGTCGAACCGACGCCGAAGGCCGGTTGACGGCCCGAGTGCCCGACAACGGGTCGGATTACCAGGTCGAGGTGGTTGCGCCGTGGGGAGATCAGACGACCGAGCTAACCGAGCAAGGCCCCAGGCGTTACCTCGCCACGTTGCCCCAGCCGGGCCGGGTCGCGGCCACGATCACGAGCGAACAGGGCGAGCCGATTCCCTGCAAGGTTCAATTCGTCGGCAAGGACGGGACCCCGAGCCCCGACTTCGGACCCGATACCGGAACGCACGCCGTCGGCAACCTCTACTACTCCCAGAACGGCACCTTCTCGGTCCCGCTGAAGCCCGGCTCGTACGACGTGATCGTCAGCTACGGGCCGGAATATGACGCGGTGTTCACCGAGTTGACCGTCGATCGGGGGGAGGAGACGACTCTCGCCGCCTCGTTGAAGCGATCGGTCGATACGACCGGCTGGGTCAGCTCCGACTTCCACAGCCACTCGACCCCCTCGGGCGACAACTCGTCGAGCCAGCTCGGCCGGGTGCTCAACCTGCTTTGCGAGCACGTCGAGTTCGCCCCTTGCACCGAGCACAATCGCCTCTCGACCTACGTGCCGCACCTGCAATCCCTCGGGGCCGAGCACCTGATGGCCACCTGTACCGGGATCGAGCTGACGAGCATTCCCGGCGACGTTAACCACCAGAACGCCTTCCCGCTCGTGCTTCGTGAGCACGTTCAAGACGGCGGCGCCCCGATGAGAGATCTCGATCCCGAGATGCAGATCGAGCGCCTGGCCCTCTGGGACGGCTACAGCGACAAGCTGATCCAGTTGAACCACCCGGACCTCGGCCACGTCTTCTACGACCGCAACGGCGACGGCGAGCCCGATCAAGGGTTCCGGGGGATGTTCGGCCATATCGACGTCATCGAGGTCCACCCGCCGCACTTCATCTTCGAGCCGGCCCGGATCGAGCGCAATGGACGATCGTATAACAATACGATTGTCAACTGGATGCAGATGATCAACCAGGGGCACCGCTTCCCCGGCGTCGTCAATACCGACGCCCACTACAATCTCCACGGCTCCGGATGGCTGCGGAACTACCTCAAGAGCCCGACCGACGACCCGAAAGAAATCGACGTCGCCGACATGGTCCGCGCCGCCGAATCCGGCCAGGTGATCATGACCAACGGCCCGTTCCTTGACGTTGCCATCCGTTCCAACGGGGCCGAGGCGATCCCTGGAGGCGACCTGAAGGCTTCCGGAGGCTCGGCCACGCTCCACGTTCGGGTCCAGTGCCCGAACTGGTTCGACATCGACCGCGTCCAGGTCTTCCTCAACGGCCGGGCGTCGGAGGCGTTGAACTTCACCCGGGCCGACACTCCCGACGCCTTCGGCGACGACGGCTCGGTGAAATTCGATCGGGAGATTCCGCTCGCGATCGAGGCCGATACGCATGTGATCGTCGCCACCATCGGCGAACACTCGACGCTCGGCGCCGTCTTCGGGGAGGGCGGTCATGCCGACGATCGGCCGATCGCCGTCTCCAACCCGATTTTCCTCGACTTCGGGGACGATGGCTTCACCCCCAACGGCGACACCCTCGAGGCCCCCTTGCCGACGAAGGCCAACTGATCCGACCTCCCCTCCGGACGGAAGCCGGTGCCCGGGCCCCGGGCATCGGCGATCGGGGCGGGAACGTCGGCTCACCGCCAGGATCGCGTGTCGAATTCTCCCGAGGCATAACTGGCTCCCATGCTGTCGAGGTGGGTCGCGGGCAGTGCCTTTCGGAAAAAGGCATAGGAACAGCCGCCGTCGAATTGCAGGTGAGCAACCTTCGCCCCCTGCTTCAATGGCCGGACGGCCCGGATCTCGACCGCAACCCAGGCGCTTTCCGAGATGTCGGCGAGCCGCAGATGGACGTTTCCTTCGGGAAGGATTGACTCGGGAGCCAGCACCACCGCGGCCCCACCGTGGGAAATATCGAGAAGGGTTCCGTCGATCGACCGGAACTCGTCCTCCTCCCACCAGCCCAGCTCGATCGGCACCTCGGACGCATAGCGGATCGATTGCCTGCGGTTGCGACCTTCCGGCCGGCATCGCTGGCTGTTCTTCGACGGAAAACCGAGGAGAGTCCGAAGGGGATTCATCGCATCGTCATCGCTTTCAACGTTCCTGATCGAACATCCCGGCCGATGGAGGACCGTCGAGACACCGACTGTCGGAGAAGTTTAGGTCATCGTTTCGCCCTGTTGGGTCAGGAGCACCAGGGAATCGGTGGCTCAAAGCGGCCTCGGATGGTTCAATGAGAGACCAAGACGCCGGCCTTCGACGGATCGATTCTTGGGGTCGTTTCGCCGTGCGCCCTTTTATTTCTCCTGGCCTTGGGTGAGTGTGATGACGTTCCTGCTCCTGATCGCTGCCGTGTCCTCAACCCCTCTCTCCTCGATCGAGCCGTCCGAGCCATTCGACGTCGTTGTCTACGGCGGCACGTCGGCGGGCATCGCCGCGGCGGTGCAGGCCGACCGCATGGGCAAGTCCGTCGTGGTCGTCTCGCCCGATGTTCACCTCGGCGGCCTCTCCAGCGGCGGCCTCGGCTGGACCGATAGCGGTCGCAAGGACGGCATCGGCGGCCTCTCCCGAGAGTTCTACCACCGCGTCTGGCAAAAGTACCAGGAACCCGACGCCTGGCGCTGGCAGTCGCGCGACGACTACGGCAACAAGGGGCAGGGGACCCCCGCCATCGACGGCGAGAATCGGACCATGTGGATCTTCGAGCCCCACATTGCCGAAGCGGTCTTCGAGGACCTCGTCGCCGAGCATGAGATCCCGGTCGTCCGAGACGCCTGGCTCGACCGCGACGGCGGCGTCGAGAAAGACGGCAACCGCATTCTCAGCATCACGACCCTGGACGGCCGGACCTTTCACGGCACCATGTTCATCGACGCCTCGTATGAAGGAGACCTGATGGCCGCCGCCGGTGTCTCCTACACGGTCGGCCGCGAATCGAACGCCCAGTACGGCGAAACCCTCAACGGCGTCCAGAAGAAACGGGCTGTCAGCCACCAGTTCGATTTCCCGGTCGATCCGTACGTAGTGCCCGGCGACCCCTCCAGCGGCTTGCTCCCTCTCATCCACGACGAGGACCCCGGCACCGATGGCGAAGGTGACCACCGCCTCCAGGCCTATTGCTTCCGGATGTGCCTGACCGATCACCCCGAGAACCGCGTCCCTTTTGAAAAACCCGAAGGCTACGACCCGAATCAGTACGAGCTGCTCCGCCGCTACCTGCAAGGCGGCTTCAAGGGGGTCTTCAACAAGTTCGACCCGATTCCGAACCACAAGACCGACACCAACAACCACGGCGCCTTCTCGACCGACAACATCGGCATGAACTACGACTATCCCGAAGCCTCGTACGAGCGCCGTCGGGAGATCATCGCCGAGCACGAGCAGTATCAAAAAGGCCTGATGTACTTCCTCGCCAACGATCCCGACATCCCCGACGATATCCGCTCGAAGGCCGCCAGCTACGGCCTCTCCCGCGACGAATTCACCGACAACGGCCACTGGCCGCATCAGATCTATGTGCGGGAAGCCCGCCGGATGGTCTCCGACTTCGTCATGACCGAGCGGCACCTGCGAGGGATCGACGCAACGCCCGACTCCGTCGGCATGGGCTCGTACAACATGGACAGCCATAACGTTCAGCGTTATGTCGATGAAAATGGCCACGCCCGGAACGAGGGGGACATTCAGATCAGCCCCGGCGGTCCTTACCAGATCAGCTACCGGGCCCTCGTGCCGAAGGAAACCGAGTGCGCCAACCTCGTCGTGCCGGTCTGTCTCTCCTCGTCGCACATTGCCTACGGGTCGATTCGGATGGAGCCGGTCTTCATGATCCTCGGCCAGTCGGCCGCCACCGGGGCGGTCCTGGCGATCGATCACGAGACCTCCGTTCAGGACATCCCGACCGAGGCGCTTCTCAACCGCCTGGTCGAAGACGGCCAGGTGCTCGACCTGCCCGACTCGACCTCGAACCGCCCGAACGTCTCGTTTGAGTCGTCCGAACTTGACGGGATCGTCATCGACGACGAGCAGGCCGAACTGGTCGGCAACTGGGGGATCAGCTCGGTGGTCCGGCCGTTCGTCGATCTTGGCTACCGGCACGACGGCAACGAGCAGAAAGGGGACAAGGCCGCCACCTACCGCGCGACCCTCGAACCGGGATCGTACGAGGTCCGATTAGCCTACGCGCCGACCTCAAACCGAGCCACGAATGTTCCGATCGTCATTCACCACGCCAACGGGCACACCGCATTGACGATCAATCAGCGGCAATCCCCCTCCGGCCCCGGCCCGTTCCAATCGCTCGGCATCTTTCGATTCGACGGCGAATCGAGTGTTGAGATCCGGACCGAGGGGACCAACGGTCACGTCATTCTCGACGCCGTGCAGTTTCTCCCGAAGTGATCCTGTGTTGATGGGTTCGGTCGTCGCGGTCATCTGCCCCCTCTGGAACCCGGATGGGCTCCAGAGGGGGCTCGGGTTCCGCTCGGCATGCCTGCTTCCCGGCAACGACCGGTCAGTGTGCCGGATGGTGCGAGGAGGGGGATCGACGCGATCGGGGCGGAGCGGGCTCCGTTTCCTCGTCGAGGTCGGCCGGATGCTCGCCGTTGATGGGTTTGTGAGACGACGCTCGACGACGAGACCGCCTCGGCGACGGTTCGGGGGCCGGCGGCCGGCTCGGGTCGGACCAGTGGGAGAGCAGCTCGGCCCGGATCGTCCGCAGCAGGGCCTGAGCGCCGGCGGGAAGCTCGAACGGGTCGCCGTCGAGGGCCTGGGCGAGCCGTTCGCCGATGTGGAAGCCGAGCATCCGGTAGGCTTCGAACTTGTCGGCGGCGTAGAACTGGTCGGTCGTCGGATCGTTCGGAAACTCGGGATGTTCGGCCCAGAAGCTGAGCAGCTCGGTCCCCTCGTCCAGGGTGAACGACGGCTTGACCAGAATGAGCCATCCGGTCATCGGCTCGGAATCGTCTGATGAGTCGTCTGGAGGGTAGAGGATCTCGGCCACGGCGAAATGCGAGTGGGCGTAGTGTCGGATCGTTCCCTCTGTGCTGGCCAGTTGCACCGATCGGTCGGGGACGAGGCAGCGAATCCCCTCGGGATCGGGGGTGATCGGATCATCGTCGAGCCCTCGGATCACGATTCCGTGCTCGGTTCGGACCCGCCGAACGACCTCCATGAACTGGCCAAACAGGCAGAACGGGTCGCTGGAAACGTCCGAGGCGATGATCAGGCGGCATCGTCGCAACAGCAATTGTTCCATCCCGAGATTCTCGACATAACCGCCATCAGCCACAAAGCAATGGTACCGCAGGTCGGGCTTCGAGAAGGTGTCCATCAGCAAGCGAAGAGGCGACGCCGGAAGCCGCTCAGACAGGTGATGTAGCGGCAGCGGCAACCCCCGATAGCCGGGATTCGGCACCCACTGGCCGAGCCTCATGTTGGTCAACAGCAGCAAGACGGCGACGAGCGGGTTGTTCGGGTACGACGGGCTTAGCGCCGCTCCCGAGATGGCCATCGCATTGGCCAGGTCGAACCGGCCTCCCTGATAGTCCTCGGTGGCGGCGAACCCCGTCCGGAGCGATCCGCAGAAGCGAGGGGAAAAGATGAACGTATCTTCCGGAGACTTCGCCCGGGTCTGGTCGCTGCGAAGCTGGCTATACGTCGCGCCGAAGATCGGGTAGGGGGCCCCTTTGTTCGTCGATTCGATCCGCACGAGAGGAATCGTCGAGCCTTCGCCGGGGTGCTTTCGAATCCACATCGACGCCAGCTCATCGCGGTAGTAGCCGTGCATTGAGGTGGCATTGAGGTTCACGAGCAACGCCGAAACGAGAAAGAGCCCCAGCGCCCAGACAAACCACGAGAGCCTCATGCGCTGGTCGGCCGGCTGCACGTTGTAGGCGAAAATCGTGTTCCGATCTTTCATGAGGTCGGCATACACCGTCTGGAGCAATCCTCGATTCAACGAGGTCAGCTCGGCGTCGAGGGTCCGAAGGTCCGGCGGAAGCTGGGCGATCATCGCGTTGATCGTGTCCGTCGCGTTGGTCACAAGGCCCGAGGCCCCCGCCTCGGCCCCTTCCCGACGCCGCACGGTCTTGGCGCTCTCGCTGTCGAGCAAGGTCCGCAGCGCCGATTCCCGAGCCTTCCGGCCCGGAATCCCCTGGTTCGCATCGCTCGACACCACCTGGATGAGCCGCGATCGCAACGCGGTCCAGTCCGTGTAGCTGTCTTCCAGTTGTTCCGCCTGTGCCATTGCCTGAAGGTCTGCACCTTCGTCTCGAAGGGTTTCCAGGGTCTGGGCAAACGGGGTGGCCAGGGTCGTGGCCGCCGGAGACGACGGGGCGATCAGCAGTTCCAGTTCCGAGGCCCGATCAGGGTCGCGCACCGTGATTACCTTCAACGACGGAGCATCCTGAAACAGCCCCGGATCGCGAAGCACCTCATGGTTCAAGAGGCGGCAGACCTCCTCGCCCAGCAATCGCGAGGCGACCCGATAGCTGTGATGATCGGTCAGGGCGTTGCGCGACTCGACCGGCAGGCCGATGAGCAAGAGCCAGCGTTTGGGAAACGACAGCTCGCGCACCAGGCGGGCGTTCTCTTCCTCGCAGTGCACGGCCACTTCCAGCAGCGTCGCCGGCCAGGCCAGTTTCCCCGCCCGGCGGTCGCGGTCGATCACCGCCAGATGTTGAGGACCGAGCAAGGTCTGAAGCTCCTCCCGATCAATCGGCCTGCTGGCCGTCTGCCAGAGCCGACGGCTCAACTGGCGACGCGAGTCGATGGGCGGCGACGACTCGCTCTCCTGCCTGGCCTCGGCCGCCTTTGCCTCGGCTTCGAGAGACCGCCAGGCCGTTCGCCAGTCCTTGAAATCCATCCAGATCAGGTCCGATTGCGCCGGAAGCCGGATATCGTGCAGGTAAGCAACGCGGTTGAGACGCGATTCGTTAAACTTCGACAGATTCTCACGTGCCATGAAGGCGAAAATCAGCAACGGAATGCCATACAGCAGCGCCCGGCTGGCGATGGCAAAGACCCAGCTTTCGGCCAGGTTCCTCGGATGGGTACCGCTCCGAATCAGTTCCCGAGGGCGTAGGTAGGGCAAGAGCAAGATCACCAGCAAGACCGGCAAGAGGTACTGGAGCCAGCCTTGCATCCGGTTGATTTCCTGCTCTGGCGGCTGAATGCCGAACAGGCTCCGCAGGTAGTTGATGTCGATGTCGCCGGTTCCCAGCAGGGCCGAGATCGCCAGCAGGAACGAGACGATCGTCAGCACCAGCAAGGGCCGAGCCGCGAGCCCGGTCACGCGCTCTCCCCGTCGCCAGTAGCCGATCGCCCAGACGAACAGCCAGCCGACAAACACCACGCACGCCGGAAACAAGGCGCGATGCACGTCACTCGGGAAGCCAAGCACATAAAGCCAGTCAACCATCAGGTAATCATCAAGCAATCGGAACAGAAACGCCGAGAGTGAGGCCACGCAGAGGACACCGCTGAACGTCACCGCCGTAATTAACACAATCCCGATCAGCCATCGGTTTAGGCCCGCCAAGGTCTCGTGACGCAGGTACCGCCCGCCTCGAATCATCTCCAGCACCTCGGGAGACTGCCTGCCCGTCGGGTCGGCCGCCAGCGCGAAGGTGCTCGACGCCGGAACCTCGGAAGACGACGGCTGGCCTGATTCGTGCTCGTGCTCATGATCGTGCTCGACCCCCGCCGATCGCCTCCGGCGGCCCCGGCCTCGGGACTGGTGCTCCGGGGCGGTCACGTTGGCGTTCAATGGAGCCGCCGACGGCGCAGTCCCGGCCCCCTCCCTCGGCGTCTCAACCTCCGTGCCTGGCCCCGGCAAGGCGTGGTGATCGGTGCCGTTGCCTTCCCAGTCGAGCCGAGTTTCCGGATGGGTCACCTCCGAGATCAGGCGGGCCGAGACGTACGACCCCCCGGAGACACTCGACAGCAGGTCGATCGACCGCATCAATCCGTGACGATAAAGTGCCTGCAAGAGCCCGAGGTTGAAGCTGGCCGATCGAATCCCCCCGCCCGAGAACGACAGGCCGACCAGGGTCCGGGAGACATCGTCCGAAGGGTCCTCGCCCCGGATCAAGCCGGCGGCTCGCCGACGGTTCAGCACCTCGGCCTGCTCCCGCCGGATCACCTCATCGAGTCCGAACGCTTGAGAATGGGAACGCATGATGATCGCTCCTGGTCGTCTCGTCTGGCAGGCCGCTCGAAGGAGGTCTCCCGGTGGCCTCGGCAGCGCGACGCACACGCCGGCGGGGCAGCGATCCGAGTCGTGATTCGGACCCACAAACACAAACGGCCCCGATCCGCGAACCGTCGCGGAGCAGGGCCGACATGGCGCAATCGGTGCGGATTCCCCGTCGCGAGGAATCAATCACACTCCTGAATTTTAGACCGTTGACTGCACCCTTGAAAGAGGATGCTTTGAAAAATCGTTCTCAGGCAGGCGACCGTGTTCCCGATCGCGCCACGGGGCGTCGTCGGGAAAGTCGTGTCTGGAAGGTCGCCGAATGGGCTCCCGGCGGGTAGAATGGAATTCCTAGAGAGTAATGAATCGAACCTTGCGATGCTCATTTTGCCGTTTGTTTCTGCCATGCAACGCTCCCGATCCTTCCACCTCCGGCCCGAGCTGCAACGGCTCGAACCGCGGGCCTTGTTGACGACGTTCACCCTGACGTCGCCCACACAAGGCGGCCTGCTGCCCGAAGGGGTTTCGCCGGTCGGCGGGGTCGTGATCGATCTGATCGGGACGAACGGGCGGCGCGTCGTCTCCCAGATCCGGGCCAGCGATCTGTTCGTCGGAAACTTTTCCCGGGGAGAACCGGCCGAGTTCCGCGGCAATCCGGGCACGATCGGCGTGCGATCCGGCTTCTCCCCGGCGGTGGTCGATGCCCTTGGCAGTTCCCTGGCCGAGCTGAGCGTTCGCCTGACCGTCGACGACGGCGACACCGGCCCCGGCGATTTCGACCGAGAAGACAACACCCTCCTGCTCAACGGTATTCCCGTCGGCCGGTTCGACCAGGTCACAACGGTCGAAACCAACTCCTTGGGAACGGTCATCCTTTCCAAAAACCTTGAAGGGGGATTCCGAAACGATCGGGTCGACACCGGCTTTTTCCACGTGACCGATCCCGAGGTTCTTCGCCTCGTCCTCGACACGATTCGGGACACCGGCCAGGTCGCCGTGCAACTCCTCGACGACGATCCGATCGACAATTACTTCGACTTCACGGTCGGGATCGACGCCGGCCTGATCGACGTCGACCTGCCCCCCGAACCCCAAAATCAGGCGCCCCGCATCACGTCGATTGAGTTCGAGGAACCGATCGTTGAGGGTCAGCCGGTTCGGGTGATCGTCGTCGCCTCAGATCCCGATGCGAACGATGCGCTCTCCTTCGCCTTCTCCCTGGAGGGAGACGGCCGGATCGAGCCGTCCGACGAGCCCGGCCAGGCCTGGCTGACCGTTCCCCAGGAGGGCGATGTTCGCCTCGCGGTGCGGGTCGAGGATGAGCTGGGAGCCTTCGACGAGGCCGATCGGTCCCTCGTTGTCCGCAACCGTGCCCCCTCGGTCACGCTCCCCGCAACCCAGGACACCATCGAAGGCCGCGAAACCATTCTCGCCGTCGGAGCGTTCGATGACCCGGGCGCCGAGGATCGCTGGGCGGTCGAGGTCGATTGGGGAGACGGTTCGGCCATCGAAGCGTTCGAGGTCGATCAGCCCGGCCTGTTGCCAAATCGGTCTCATCGCTACCTTCAGGATGGCGACTACACCATCACGGTTCGCCTGCACGATGGAACGGACCAGGCCGCCGCCTCGGCCCTGGTCCGGGTGCGCAACGCCCCTCCCGAGCTTCGCCAGGTCCGCGTTCCCGGCACCGTCACGCTGGGAGACGCGCTCACGATCACCGCCGAGATCGCCGATCCGGGGAGCCTCGACCCGCTCGCGGTCGCAATCGACTGGGGAATCGGCGAGCCTTCTCGGCTCGTCCTGCCTCCCGGCTCCACGTCGGTCGACGCCACGTATCATTATGATCGCATAGGGTCCTTCTTCGTCACGGTCTCGGTGGTCGATGATCGGGACGCGGCGGCCGTGCTGGCCGTGCCGGTGACGGTCGAGCCCCCCAAGCCTCCTTCGCTTCCCACCTTCCGATTCGATCCCGAGCCGGTGGCCGCCCCCCCCTCCGCCGCCCAGCAGCTGGCCGAGGCCCTGCTGCCGGCTCGCTCGGTCGAGCCGACGGTCGAGACCCTGCTCGGATCGCCGAGCGATCCCGGAGCCCCGGCCCCGGCGATTCCGCCGCCCGAGGCCGCTCCCATCGCGATTCTGATTGGCCAGGATGCTCCCGACCCGGCCCCGAGATCGTTCTCCCCGGCCGTGGGCGAGGCTCCCGTGCCGATCGCCTCGGCCGAGGAGCCTTCGCCCGCCCCTCCGCCTGCCGCTGCGGCTCCCGATTCGTCCGAGGTGGCCGCGGCCGAGGCCCAGGCCGATGCGGAACTCGGTTCCGAGGACATCGTTTCGGCTCCGGGATCCCCCTCCACCGTCGACGCCGTAGCCGATTCCGACGCGCCAACCGCTCCGTCGAGCGTCGTCCTTGCCAGTGCCGAGGGGGCCGATGCGGCGGCGGCCGATGCGGCCTCATCGACCGGGGCCGCCGAGGACTCTGACGCCGATTCGGGATCGAAGGCCATGCGGGCCACCGTGCTGATCGTGGCCGCCTTGACCGTGCGCCGGGGAGGAACTCGCATTCGCAAGTCGCTCAGGTCGGCCTCGGTTCGATCGGCCCGGTTCTGAGCATCGTCGGCCCGAGGATTCTGACCTGTTGACTCTCAAGACCCCTTGAATTGATGGTCCCGTGCGGCCACACTTCCCCCGGCCCTTCTCCGGCCGCGGCGGCCCCGAGTCGCTTTCCTTGAGCGGCCTTTTATTTGATTCGTGGAACCCAGGGAATCATGACCAGTTCCCCGCCTCCCGAGGATCAGACGACTCCGCCATCGTCGGCGACTCCCGAGGACGGGGTCACTCAGGAATTGCTTCTCTTCGGCAACGAGGAGATCCTGAGAGGGTCCGACAATGCCACGCTCGTGGCCTTTGCCGCCCTCGCCTTTCAGGACCTCCGCGGCGGCGAAGGGGTCGCGCAGCATGCCGGAAGCGTCTTCCTGCTGTTCAGTGTGCTCTGCTGCGCCCTGGTTCACTTCGCGCTCGGGAACGCCTATATTCACCGGGCCCGGAGCTTGCTCCGGCCTGGCGGTCCTCGCCGTCGCCGTCGGCAGCGACGATCGGGAGAGGCCCGAACCGTCAGTCTCGGGATCGTCTGGCTCGCCGTGCTGACTCAAATGACCTGCATCGCGCTCGGCCTCTTGCTCATCTTGCCGAAGCAACCGCCCGCGTTGCTGGTCCGCTATTTGCTCCCTTGGTTTTCGTAACACTCTGATCCGGCCCTGATCCCCGAGTTGGTCGAGGATGGCCGCGTCCACGGAAGGCGATCTCGGAGGCATCTTCCATCAACAGGGGATTCCGATGTGCCGATCCTGCGTCGTGGTGGCGGTTGCGGTGCTGACGTTGGGGAGGGGGCTGGAGGTCGGGGCGAAGGCTCAGGCACCCTTCGGCCGGGGCAGCGCGACCAGCGTGCTGGCCGATCAGCTCGTGGCCGAGTCCGAGCGGTTTCTCTGGGAGGTCCGCGACGAGCTGGCGGGCACCCGCCAGGGACGCAACCTCGAAATCCGCGGCAATGCCCTGTTCGGGGCCGCCCAAAGCTACCAGCAGGAGGTCCGCCAGCGCCACGCCGATGAGGACCGTCGGCTCCGGGCCCTCGACGCTGTCGAACGCTCGCTGGCCGAGGTCCAGCGCGAGCTGAATCGTCCTCCCGGCACCGCGCCGAGGGCCCTCGACTCGGCCCGCCGGATGGATCGGATCGTCTCTCAGCTGCGCCAGGAGTCGCAGGGCTCGGGCCGCCCTCCGATCGGCCGACCCCCCGGCCGCCCGCCGATTCCTCCTCCCCCCGGCCGCCCACCGACGGTTCCCCCCTCGGCTCCCGGATACGACTGGCGCCGCGTGGCCGAGGTCTCTGAGCAAACTCTGGCCAGCATCCAGGTCCTTCAAAACCGGATCGACCGAGAGGTCGGCCAGTTCCCCCCCTACGATGGAGTTCTTCGAGATCTCGATGGCATGGCTTCCGGCCTCGCTCGCGTGAACGATCTGGCGCGTCGGCAGCTCCTGGTTTCGCAGCTCGGCCCCATCCTTCAGCCGATTCGCAACCAGGCCCGCCGCACCGGAGCCGTGCTTCAAGGGGCCCGACCCCCTCGCGGGATCGCCCGATCCTGGAACGACGTCGAGCGCGGGATCGACGAGCTCAGCCGGTTGCTCGGCCTGGGCGGTGATTTCATCATCGACCCGAATCAGCCGGTCCTCATCGATCCCCCCGGCTACGATCAGCTTCCCTGGCCCGGGTTTCCCGGCCTCGGCGGCGGCGGGGGAGTGCTTCCCCCCACCGCCCAGGCGGTCCCCTTGATCGACGAGGCGATCCGAGAAGTGGATGTCTATCTTCTCGGCATTCGTCCCAACCTTTCGGTCATCCCCGAAGGTCCTCGCTTCCACCGCGACGCGCAAGAGCTGCGCAACGCCCTGATCGGGCTCCGCCAGGGGCTTTCGGCCGGCGGCTGGAACCCCTCGGTCGGACGCCAGCAGGCCGAGGCCGAGGCGATTGTGCAGCGCCTGGTCGATCGAACCCTCCGCGTCGGCCGGGGGCAGATCGGCCCCAACAACGCGCGGCTCCTTCGCATCCGAGACCTCATCAACGAGGCCCGCAACGTGGTGTCCGGTTCGGCTCCGTATCCGTCTCCGTACTGACGAAGTTGACACGACCCGAAACGCGTTCAGAGGATCACCTTTCCATGCTTTCGATCGTCCCGACGCTCCTCCTGGCGCTGGCGGTTCCCACGACCCCTGTTCAGGAAGACGCTCCGCCGGCTCCCGGCGCCAACGACCCGAAACTGATCGCGGCCTACGAACGGCTCGTCGAATACCTCGCCGGGCTGGAGGCGTTCGACCTGACCGTGCGGCTCGACTGGAAGGTCGAAGGGCCTCGCGACGACGACCAGGCCGGCACCAACCTCTACCGGCTCCAGGTGCAGCGCCCCGGCCACTTCCGGATTGAGGTCCGCCCCGGCGACCGTCCCGAGCCGAGCTTGATCGTCGTCGGCGACGGCCAGACCGCCACCACCTTCTACACCGCCAGGGCCCTCTACTCGCAGGCCGAACAGCTCAACGACCCCGCCGCGGCCCTGGAACGGAACCCGATCGTCGCCATCAGCATCAGCGGATCGCTCATTGACACCCTCATGCGTCCCGACCTCGTCGATCTCGTCCAGTCTCACGCGACCGACGGCGCCTTCCTCGGGACCGAGGAGGTCGAGGGCCAGACGCTCGATCGCTACTCCTTGAGTTGGCGAGGGGACGAGGAGGAACTCTGGATCGGACCCGACGCCGAGCCTTTGCCCCGGAAGCTCGTCCGCATCCTCACCGTCCCCTCGGGAGAAGACCGCGCCGACCGGCTCATCACCACCGCCACCTTCGACTGGACCCTCGGCGGGCCGATCCCCGACGAGGCATTCGCCCTGGAATTGCCCGACGATGCAAAGGAGGTCGAGGACATCTACTCCGCCCTCGCCAACGGCGCAACCGGCACCCTGATCGGTGGCCCTGCCCCCGAGCTCGACCTCAACCGCCTCGACGGGAGCAAGACGAACCTGGCCTTCCACGCCAATCGCGATGTCGTCGTCCTCTGCTTCTGGGCGAGCTGGGCCAATCCTTGCCTCGACCTGCTCCCTCGCCTTTCGACCGCTTTGAAACCGTACCGTGAGCGCGGGGTTGTCTGCGACGCCATCAATGTCGGCGAGGAGCCCGACGAGATCCGCCGCACCCTCGACGCCCTGGAACTCGATCTGGCCGTTCCCCTCGACCCCGACGGCCGAGCCACCGACGCCTACGGCGTGACCTCGATCCCGACCCTCGTCCTCATCG
Source organism: Tautonia marina (assembly GCF_009177065.1). Classification (NCBI taxonomy): domain Bacteria; kingdom Pseudomonadati; phylum Planctomycetota; class Planctomycetia; order Isosphaerales; family Isosphaeraceae; genus Tautonia; species Tautonia marina. The sequence goes on along the minus strand of NZ_WEZF01000013.1, from coordinate 167,865 downwards.
CCAGGGACGGCACCGTTCAGGCCGTCCACCTCGGCACCGGCGACGCCGTGCTCGACACGCTCACCACCCAGCTCGACACCCTGCTCGACGGCCGCCCCATCGCCCCCGCTCCCGCCCCTGCCCCCTGACGCCGCTCCCGTTCCCGTCTTTCGGGGAAACGCCTGCCTCCCTCAAGGCGTTTCCCCGACCCGTGACCTCCTCCCGATGCCTCGGCAACTCGATTGCTTCTCGGTTTCGAGCCGCCGGAGGCGCCGTGCGCCTGCGACGCAGTGGCCACCGACCGACCGCGAGACCGCCGCCCTTCCCCTTCTCCTCACTCCCCGCTTTCCTGACCCTCCCCGTCGAGAATCCGCCTTCCTCAATCGGTTTTTGTGACTGCCCCTCCCCCTTCTCACGATTCTCTTGTTATGGCGTCCTTCCCCGATCCTCGGCTCGTCGTCTGAGATGGCTGAACCCCGTCATTCCCCCAAATTGATTCAGTGCTTGGTTGGTTGTTATTGGTCCTCGCCTTTCCCACCCTGACCGCTCTCCACACCGAAGAAAGTCTCGAAACAAACGTCCTGAATTTCCCGATGCTCCTGTCATGAAAGACGTTCCGTTCTTCCCCTTCAGCGCACCGACTGGCGCACCCGAGGCGCACCGCCCCGCGCACCCGACCGCACCGCGCGGCCCGATGGGACCTCGGCCGTCCCCCTTCGAGAAACGATTCCTTCCAGTTCCTTCCCCGGCTCGATTCGCCTCCGCCTCTCCTGCGTCCTCCTTCTCGAAACGAACCCAGACAGCCCCCCCTCGCTCTCGGTGTCATTTGCTGCAACTAATTGTTGTGTATTGGGTTGCGGTATTCTCTTTGGGGTGTTCCGAGGCCGGCACGGTGGCGCACCCGAAGGCGCACCGCCCGGCGCACCCGAGGGCGCACCCTCCTCGCCCTTGCCGTCCGAGTCCGGGGCGCCGGCCCAAGAAACCGACGAGGTCCGTTGCCGAAACGAAATCCGGCTCATGGCTTCAACTGTTAAATCCAAAAAGAGGTTACGTCGATCCTCCCTCCCCTGTCCGAGGCGCACCCAGGAGCGCACCGGCGCGCGCACCGACCCGAGCCGCCGGGCTCGACGACGCTCGGGCCGTCCCGGTGAGGCTCGACGAGGTCGTTGTCGAACGCCGCGCCGAGCGATAGGGTAATTCCCACTCCGGGCCGGGTCGCCCACGACCCCGTGATCCCATCCGCCTCGCTTCGCCTCGCTTTGCTCCGCTCTCGATCCGACCCCATTCCAGGACCGTTCTCTCGACTCCAGGACTGCGCACCCATGTTGATCCTCACGCTCGCCGCCGGCCTCGCCGTGCTCGCCGCTGCCCCTCCCCAGACCGAAGCCCCGGCCGATGGATCGCTCACGATCCGCCGCATCTTCGGACCGGAAATCGAGACCGGCCCTTACAAGCATCCCGCCTGCATGGACGAGCTGGCCAATGGCGACCTGTACCTCGTCTACTACGGCGGCGCGGGCGAGTACGCGACGGATACGGCCGTCTACGGATCTCGCCTGGCCAAAGGGACCGACGCCTGGACCTTCCCCGAGGTCATCGCCAAGGACCCCCTCCGATCGGCCGGCAACGGCGTGATCTGGCAGGCTCCCGACGGCCTCGTCTGGCTCTTTTACGTTGTCCGGTTCGGCGACACCTGGTCCAGCTCCCGCATCCAGTTCAAGGTGTCCCGAGACGGCGCACAGACCTGGTCCGACGCCTCAATCCTCGCCACCGAGGCCGGCATGATGGTCCGCAACCGGCCGATCGTTCTCGACGACGGCTCGTACCTCTTGCCCGCCTACTTCGAGACGGGCGAGGACACCGAATCGGTCGGCCCCGACACCTGCTCGGTCTTCTACCGCTTCGACCCGGCCGACCCCTTCGCCGGCTGGCAGGAGCTGGGCCGCATCCGGTCGGCCCGCGGGAACCTGCAACCCGCCCCCGTGCAACTGCCCGACGGCCGGATCGTCGCCTACTGCCGACGCGGCGGCGACTACGGACCCACCACCGACGGCTACATCATCCGCGCCGAGTCGGACGACCGTGGCCAGACCTGGACCGAAGGGCTGAACTCCGCCTTCCCGAACCCCAACGCCGCCGTCGACCTGTTGAAGCTTCAGAGCGGCAACCTCTTGCTCGTCTACAATGACAGCATGACCCGCCGCACCCCACTGGCCGTCGCCCTCTCGACCGACCACGACGCCTCATACCCCCACCGCCGCATCCTGGCCGATGGCGACCGCGACTACGGCTACCCGATCGCCTTCCAGGCCCGCGACGGTCGCATCCACGTCGTCTTCACCTCCGACCGCCGCTCCGTCGTCAATCACGCCATCTTTGATGAATCCTGGGTTCTCGGTCAGGAGCAATGACCTCCATGAAGCGTCCCTCAGCGTCTCTTGCCGAACGGTTCCGACCCCCTCTCCCCGCGGGCGGGGAGAGGGCCGGGGAGAGGGGTCCTCGCGTTTGGAGCCAACACCGACGCATCGTCCCAGCCCCCCGACTATAACTCCGGAACGTGGGTGAAAACCGTTCCTATCGCTGGATGAACCACGAAGGCCCGGTCCCTCTTGCTCTTTGACAATCCGCCCCATTTCGTCACCGTGCGCGATTCCCCGAAGCCCCCGCGAGGGGGATCGGCCTCAATCTCGCCCCGCTTCCCGGGGGCCCGCGGGTCGGGCGGGGCTCCCCGGGCGGAGTCGGAAATCCCCCCCTTCGGGATCGACGAAGCCGGGATCGACGCCCGATCGGCCTCCTTCTTCCGGCAGATCGAGCCTCGGACTCTGTTCCGGAGCATCGAGGCAGTACCAGACGTTCCGGGCCAGTGTGAAGGTCTCGGGCGCTGTGTTTGGACCGATGTTGATGGGTGAGACCATTTCGTCCGATCGGTACGCGACGATATTGTCAACAAATTGCCCATTGCGGCTTGGGACGAAGTTCGGCCCCACGGTCTCTTGCAGGATCCGCAGGCCGAACCGACCCGGCCGGTAGAAGACGCAGTGCCGGACGGTCGCTCCATCGACCCCAACGAACGCCACACCCGCCTGACCGCCGATCACGACGCAGTCCTCGACCAGCAGGTCTTTCGCCTCGTACCCCGGATCGAGCGGCCGGAAGAACGGCGTTCCGGTGCTGCCGCCGAGGTTCAGGGCGCGGTCGCCCGCCTGCTCGAATCGGCATCGCTTGACCGCGACTCGGGCGGTCCCTCCCTTGCCTTGCACCCCGTTTCCCCCTCGACCACCTCCGTCCCGGAAGACGCAGCCGACGATCTCGCCGTCGTGGCATCCGACCATGTCGATGCCCGACCCGCCCGACCCCCAGCGCTCGATGGTGCAATCTTCGACCCGGAACGCATCGACGCCCGAGAGCTTGATTCCGTCTCGATTTCCGTCAGGCCTCACGTCTCGCACGACCAATCGACGCAAGACGATATGATGCGCCGATCCCTCGGCCGATCCGCCGTCGTCGATGTTCAGGCCGTTGCCGGTCGCCCCTTCAAGCACCAGATCCCGCAGTTCCACATGGGCCGGGCCGCTCAGTTGAAACGCGGAGCCGCCCCCCCGGATCACCGGAGGCCGATCGGGGTCGGCCGCCGTGATGACGATCGGCCTTCCCGGCTCACCGATCAGGTCGCGCACGAAGGTCCCCCCCTCGTACACCCCTGGCTCCAGGGCGATCGTCATCCCCGGCCGTGCCGATCCCAGAACCCTGCGCAGGTCTCCGACATCGGCGACGGTAACCCGCTGGCCTTCTGTCACCTGCTCTGGAAGGCTCGTTCCGACCATTGTCACCGTCACCGAAAGCAGCGTTATTATGGCAATCATTCATGTTCTCCGATCAGGATGTTCGTATTTCCGGCTCCGATGGCTCCGCATCGCTCGTCCAGTCCTCGGCACTTCATCCGGGGATCCTGGCGAAGTTTCCCAGATTCCGCCTGACCAGGGTCGCATCCCTGGCCATTGCGATGGGCGTTTGCCCCAAACGCTGGAACTCGATGGCGGCAGCCTCATCTTGGGCCGACATGGTGTGCTCCCCAATCCGATGGAGCGTTTCATCGGTCTCACACCTCATGATCCGTTTCCCCTGCCGCGGCGGCAAGGGCGGCGGCGAGGACGCGGCCGGTGGGGGTGTCGGCCTGGGCGATCGTCTCGGGAGGACCCTCGGCGACGATCCGGCCGCCGGCGTCTCCGGCGCCGGGGCCGAGGTCGATGATCCAGTCGGCACAGAGCATCAGCTCGGGGTTGTGCTCGACGAGAATCAACGAATGCCCGAGATCCGCCAGCGTGTTCAGGCAATCAATCAACGTCAGGACATCCGAGGGATGCAGGCCCGTTGTCGGCTCATCAAGCAGCAAGAGAGACGACGGCAGGGCCGACCGCGTCGCGGCCGAAGCGGCCGAGGTCGGGAGGTACGACGCCAGCTTCAGGCGCTGGGCCTCACCGCCGGAGAGGGTCGAGGCCGGCTGGCCGAGGCGGAGGTAATCGAGCCCGACACCCATCAACGGTCGCAGTTTTGCCTGGACCTTGGGCCGGTTCTTGAAGAAGGCGAACGCCTCGCGAACGGTCAGATCGAGCACCTCGGCGATCGACTTCCCCCGGTAGGTGACCTCCAGCGTCTCCGACCGGAACCGGGTGCCGTGGCATTCGGGACAGCGGACCATGACATCGGAGAGAAACTGCATGTCGATGATCTGGTAGCCGTTCCCCTCGCACGCCTCGCACCGCCCGCCGGCCACGTTGAAGCTGAATCGGCTGGGGCCGTAGTTGCGCAGCTTGGCCTCGTGCGTGGCGGCGAAGGTCTTGCGAATCTCGTCGAACGCCTTGACGTACGTCGCCGGGTTCGACCGGGCCGATCGGCCAATCGGGGATTGATCGACGAGGACCACATCGTCGATCGACCCGGTGCCGAGCAGTTCGCGGAATGGCTCACCCGGCTCATGCTCTCCCTTCAGGCGGCGGAGCAGGGCGGGGTAAAGCGTGCGGTCGACCAGCGTACTCTTGCCCGACCCGCTCACCCCCGTCACCACGCAGATCAGGCCGAGCGGAAACGAGATATCGAGATCCTTGAGATTGTTTCCAGTCGCCCCCTTAAGGGTCAGGGCTTTGTCCTTCGTCGGCTCCCGACGCCGAGCGGGTGGCACGACCCGGCGCCGGCGGGCGAGGAAGGCTCCGGTGGCCGACTCGGGGGCGGCGGCCAGGCCGTCGGGGGGGCCCTCGTAGAGGATGCGGCCTCCCATTGCCCCCGCTCCGGGGCCGACATCGACGATCCGGTCGGCGGATCGCATGATCGCTTCGTCATGTTCGACCACGACGACGGCATTCCCCCGGTCTCGGAGATCGAGCAGGGTCGAGACGAGCCGGTCGATGTCGCTCGGGTGCAGGCCGATCGACGGCTCATCGAGGACGTACAGGGTATTGACCAGTCCCGATCCCAGGGCCCTTGTGAGGGCAACCCGTCGCGTTTCTCCTCCGGAGAGGGTCCGCGCCTGGCGGTCGAGCGTCAGGTAATCGAGGCCGATGCGACCGAGGTAACCGAGCCTCGCCCGAACCGGTTCGATGGCGCGGCGGGCGATCGAGCCGGCCCCGGCTTTGGTCGAGGCGAAGGTGTCGATCACCGCTCGGGCCTCGCCAATTGGCAAGGCCGAGAGGCTCGCGATATCGAGCCCGGCCACCTTCACCGCCAATGCCTCGGGCCGAAGGCGAGCCCCGCCGCAATCAGGGCAGGAGCGGTAGCCGCGCCATCGACTGAGGAAGACGCGAATATGCATCTTGTACGTCTTCCGCTCCAGAGCATCGAAGAAGCGGCGGAGCCCGGCGAAGCCCAGCCGGGAAGCCCCCTCGACGATCAATCGGACCTGCTCCGGCTCCAGGAACTTGAACGGCCGATCCGTTGGGATGCCCAGCGTCGGAGCAACGCGCAGTAGGTTGTCCAGATGTTCCCGGTAGTTCGGCGTCGTCCAGGGAGCGATCGCCCCGTCCTCGATCGACTTCGAACGGTCGGGGACGATTCGGTCCAGGTCGAGGTCGATCACCCGGCCGAACCCCTGGCACGACGGACAGGCGCCGATCGGGCTGTTCGGGCGGAACAATCGGGGCTCGGGGGCCAGGTGATCGGTGCCGCAACCGGAACACCGCCAGCCGCGATAGAAGGTCCGAACGTGGTCCTCGGCGATCACCCGACAGCGCCCGAGGCCGCGATCGAAGGCGGTTTCGATCGAGTCTCCTCGACGTCCCGAGTCCTCTCGGCCCCGGACGAGACGATCGACGATGACATCGACTGAAGCCTCGCCGACCGGTTCGGGGATGGGGCTGTCCTCGATCGTCTCGACCCGATCGCCGACGCGGACACGGAGGAACCCATCCTCGCGCAGCAAGGCCGCCAGGGCGGCGCGGTCGGTGTCGGGCCGGATTTCCAGCGGGAAGCCGATCTGGTAGCGACTCCCGTCGGGCAGCTCCTCGATGGCGGCGACCACCGCTTCCGCGTCGGCCGGTCGGACCTCCAGCCCGCAATTCATGCAGAGGACCCGACCGAGCCTTGCATAAAGGATCGCCAGATAATCATGGATCTCAGTGACCGAGCCGACGGTACTTCGGCTCGATCGCCTTCCCTGCCGCTGGGAGACGGCAATGGCGGGGGGCAGCCCCTCGATCCGGTCGGCCTCGGGCGTGTCGAGCGTTTCCAGAAACTGCCGGGCGTAGGGGGAGAAGGTCTCAACGTAGCGCCGCTGGCCTTCCGCATAAATGGTGTCAAATGCGAGCGAACTTTTTCCCGATCCGCTGACGCCGGTGAAGACGATCAGCTCGTTGCGGGGCAGGTCGAGGTCCACCCCCTTGAGGTTGTGGACCCGGACGCCTCGCAGCCGCATGATGCGATCGGTTCGGGCGTCGGAGGGAACGAGCGGGGGAGTCATCGATCCTCCGACGCGAAAGGTCGCTTTCGAACGGTTCTGGTCCGGTCCGGGTCACCCTTGCGGGCCGCCAAGGCCGGGAAGGTTCAGGCCGGGGGGCAGGCCACCGCCGGGGGGGAAACCGCCGGGGCCGAACGAGGGAGGGGGCGCGGCGGCGTCGGCGGCGTCGGGCTCGCCGGCGGCCTTGAGGAAGGCGTCACGATCGAGGGCGATCTTGCGGAAGTCGTCACCGGGGACGACGTAGTACCAGTTGGCGAACTGGCGGTTCAGCTCGGCGACCGTTTCCTGGCTTTCCTTGATGCGTTGGTCGCGGGCCTGCTGCTTGCGTTCGGCCTCGGCGGCAAGTTTCGCCTCGGCCTCGATGCGGGCGGGGTCGTCGGGGGCTCGGGCAAAGACGTCGTCGGGAAGGGTGCCGGTCGTGTCGGCATCGTCCTCCTCGGCGAGGTAGGTTTCATCGAAGGCGACGGAGACGATGAGGTAGCGCCCTTCGGTTTGACCGGATTCCGAAGATTCGTCATCGGTGGATGCGTCGGCGGATTCGTCCTCGGCCGAGGCGTCCTGATCTTCGCCAACGCCGGCGGTGAGCTCGTCGCCGGTGGCGAGGGTGATCTCGCCGAAGCGGAGGGTGGTGACGATCCCTTCGTCGTTGGCCACCGTCAGGCTCCCCTCGTTCGAGAGGAGGTCGCCTTGCTGGGTCGGGTAGAACCCCTTGCTCACGAGCGATCGGAGGATGGCGTTGCGGGCCGAGGGCAAGGGACGAACGCCGACGATCTTCAAGGCATCGACCGCCTGGATCAGGTCGCCGACCTTGCTGGAGTCAACCTCCTGGTCGGGGCCAAGGCCCTCGATGGTCCACTCGTTCGCGTCGTTGCGGGCGATGACGAGCGGGTCGCCGGGTCGAACGACGAACGCGCCGTCGGCGGTGCGTTCGTCGGGGTTGACCTTGCGGGTGTCGTAGGAGATCAGGCGGGTCTGCGGGGCGGAGGCATCAAGCAAATCGGTGTCGATCCAATCAGCGAACCGGGTGGTGAGGTCGAGATCGACGGCGGCCGAATATACCCGGTTCTTGCCGGGGATGCGGACGTAGCGGAGCCCTTCGCGGTCGGGGATGGGGCGGCCGAGGATGAGGTCGGCCAGGGCCTCGCCTCCGGGAGCGCCGCGGAGGGTGATCCGCGTGCCTCGGCCCTTGAGGCTGGTGATTTTCTCATCCATCGGGTCGATGACGCCGAGTTCTTCGTGATCGCTGGCGCGGTCGGATCGAATGGCCTCCTTGGTCAGGTCGGCCACCTGAGCGGCGAGGCGGGCCATGCGGTCCTGGGCGTCGGCGGGGTAGTCGTGGTGCGAGGGAATCGTCCACTCGCCGTCGCGGAACTCGACCTGGAAGGGACGGACCTCGGCGGTGTCCTCGTCGTAGGAGACGACCTCCAGCACCTTGGCGGCGAGTGGGTCGGCGTCGACCGCTTCGGCAAAGGCGGGGAAGAAGGCTTCCCCCTGATCGTCGAATCCGGCCCCCGGGCTTCGCCAGTCGGGCAGCCAGGTGGCCAGCGAGGCGGCGGCCAGCGTCACCAGGGCGACACCGGCGAATGCGAGCGTCTTGGCGGTTTCGTTCATGGTGGTGGCTCTTTATGGGAGTAGGCGGTAGGCAGCGGGCAGTAGGCAGAGGGAAGTCAGAAGAAGACAGAAAGCAGTTTCCGATCTCCGGCGTCTTCCTGCCTGCTGCCTACCGCGTATTGCCGACTGCGATCATGCCAATCGGTTCGGGTTGGCGCCGCGGTTCTCGCGGCGGGAACGGATGATGGCGACGGCGATGCCAAGGGCCAGCGCGGGCAGGGCGGGGACGAGGGCGGCGGCCATGCGGACCTGGCCTCGGATGGCGCGGAGCTGCGTCTCCTTGGCGGAAATGCTGTCCTCGATCTTGCGGAGCTTGGCGTCCTCGATGTTCGCCTCGGCCACGTTCAGGCGGCGTTGCTCGACCTCGCGGACCTGGGCAAGCATGACCTGCTTGGTACGGTCGTCCAGCTCGGTGTTGGCATCGATCGCATCGATTTTCTCGTTCATCCGAGCGCGAGCGGCCTCAAGCTGATCGTCGGCCTCGTCTTCGGCCTCGCGCTCCTGGGCCAGGCGATCGGCCTCGAAGGCGCGGTCGGCGGCCTCAAGCCGCGTGAGGGTCCGATGGCGTCGGCGTTGCTTGCGCAGGTCGATGAATGAGTCATCACCCACCAGGGTGTCCACACAGTTGAGCACGAAGGCCACGTTGTCGAACTCCAGGTCCTCCGACCCAGCCTGGCGGAGCTGGAAGAAGGCGTCGGAAATCAGGTCGAGGTCCATGACGACGATCGCGTTGACGCTGCCCTCAGGCTCGTCACCTTCGCCTTCGCCTTCGCTCCGTCCTTTGCCTTCAAGGCGGGCGGCCAGGGTATAGGCGCGGTTCGTGGCCAGGCGGGTGGCGCGGTCGGGATCAATCCCCATGCCGAAGAAGCTGGGGCTGACCAGGCTGTCGAAGGGGGCGATCCCCCCCTCGTCGTTCGTCCGAAGCAACGGGGTGAAGTCGGTTTCGGCTCCGCTCCGGGGCAGAACGTAGCCGCCGAACAGGACGATCAGCTCTTGCAAGCCTGAGGCGATCGGCTCGTCCGGGTTGAAGGCGTCGGCCGCGCCGCTGGAGGGCGTGATGAACACGTACTCGGGGGGCAGCTCCGTGAATCTCGGGTGCGGGTTGTACGGGTTCCAGACGATCTCGGTCTGCGGCCAGTCGATGCCGAGGCGATCGAGAAGGGGGGTCAGATCCCCCTTCGGCTCGGGCGGCTGGCCGCCGCCGAACATGCCTCCGGGCTGCTCCTTCGGCTGTGTGGGGGCGAGGGACATCTGCGGCGAGCGGTCGAACTGGGGCAGAGGGTCCATGAACAACAGGGTCGGCCCGCCCGATTCGACGTAGGAGACGAGGTTGGCGACCTGCGGCTCGGTCAGGCTCGACGGCTGCGGGACGAGCAGGGCGTCGAGGTCGGTCGGGATCGGTGCATCGGCCGGAACGCTGGTTACCTCGTACTGCTTCCGAAGCTCGGTGACGACCTGCCACTCGCGGTTCGAGGCCATCGAGCGGAAATCGAAGCTGCCGAGCAGGCCGGCGTCGGTGTCGAGGATGCCGACCTTTTTGCGGTCGGCCCCGGCCACCGTGCGGATCGACCGCGTCAGCTCGTACTCGACCGGCAGGCCGCGGTCGAAGAAGGGGATGACCACCTGTTCGGGGCCACTGGTGAAGGCGACTCCCATGAGGATCTCATCAAACCCTTGCCTCGCAGCGCTGATGGTGATGACGCGGCGGGGGACGATGCCGTACTGTTGCTCGGCGCGTCGGGCTTCCTCGCCGTAGCGTTCGGTCTCGATCAGGTTCAGCTGGATCTTGCTGCCGCCGATCGCGGCGAACTCCTTGAGCAAACCAATCAGGTTCTGCTTGGCCTCGACGTAGTCTCGGGGCACCTCGGGGCTGAAAAAGGCCTCGATGAAGACGGGGCGATCGCTCGGGATCTCGCGGAGCAACTGGCGCGATTCGCGCGAAAGGGTGTTGAGCCGTTCGGCGCTGAGGTCGGGCCGCCAGCCGGCTCGGGCGACGAGGGTTTGAAGGCTCAAGACCACGACCACCACCGAGACGATACGGACCAACGCGTGTCCCCACAGCCCCGCGCTGCGCTCACCACCGGCCCAGTGACGACGGCCGACGAGGGCGACGTTCACATAAAGCATTGCCGCGGCAAGGCCGACGAAGTAGAGCACGCCCGAGAAGGGCACGACGCCCCGGCCGAACTCGCGGAACTGCGACGGGGCCGAGGCCGACTCGATCACCCGGGCCGCTCCCGCTCCCGAGAGCCCGCCGAGCAGGTCGGCAAACACCGGCACGGCGCAGAAAAGCGCCCCCAGGATGAAGGCCACCGTCACATTGCCCGAGAGCAACGACGCGACCATCCCGACCGCCAGAAGCATCCCTCCCATCAGCCAGTAGCCGACGAAGGTGGCGAGCAGGACTCCCAGGTCCGGCCGACCGAGCCAGGCGAGCACGACCGTCAGCCCAAAGGCCAGAAAGCCGAGCGCGGCGGTGTAAATGCCGAGCGCGGCGAGGTACTTGCCGAGCACGACCTCCAGGTCTCGGGCCGGAAGGGTGAGCAGGAGCTCCTCGGTTCCTTGCCGCCGCTCGTCGGCCCAGACGCTCATGGTGATCGCCGGGATAAACAGCAGGAGCAAGTACGGCATCAGCTCGTTCAGCTGGCCGAGGGTTGCCAGGTTGTTGGCGAAGAAGGCCTCGGGCCAGAAGGCAGCCACCGAGCTTGTGACAATGAACAGGACGATGAACACATAGCCGGCCACGTTGGTGAAGTAGCGGGCCAGGTCGCGCCGGCAGACGGCTCCCACCACGAACGGCCGAGGCAAGGCCAGGGCACTGGCCCCCGCCGGCCGCTCGGGGGCGGTCGTCCGGGTTGATTCGTTCTGGATCGTCGTCACCGTTGCGGTCCCTTTTGAATCAAGATTGCAGGATTGTGTCCGTGGGATTGTCTGGTTCAGACCAACGTCGGGGTGGCTGGGCTCATCGAGACCTCTGCCACCCCCACTGCCAGGAATCGATTGGTGGTTGAGTCCGAGCCGGTTTGGCCATTTCGAGGGCCTCTGAGAATCGGGCTCAGGCGGGAGAGGCGGTGAGCTGGTAGAACTTCTCCTCCAGCGAGGCCACTCCGGCCCGCATTTCGGCTGGAGCGCCGTCGAAGACGAGGCGGCCGTCGTGGATGAACAGGACGCGGTCGGCGACCGGCTCGACTTCCTGGAGGATGTGGGTCGAGACGAGGATTGTCTTCGATCGGCCGAGGTCTCGGATCAACTGGCGGACCCCCTTGATCTGGTTCGGGTCGAGGCCGGAGGTCGGCTCGTCGAGGATCAAGACGTCTGGGTCGTGCAGGATCGCCTGGGCCATCGAGACGCGCTGGCGGTAGCCTTTGGAGAGCTTGGCGATCGGCTTGTAGGCGACCGTCGACAGGGAACAAAGCCCGACGACCGTCTCGATCCGATCCTTCAGGGCCGACGAGCCCATGCCTCGGGCCCGGCCGAAGAATTCGAGGATCGCCATGGGGGTCATGTCGGGGTAAAGCGGTCCGTTCTCGGGCAGGTAGCCGAGCCGCTCGGCGGCTGTGATCCGGTCCTGCTGCACGTCGATCCCGGCGATGAATGCCTGGCCGTGCGTTGGGGCGATGAAGCCGGTCAGGAGCCGCATCGTCGTCGTCTTGCCTGCGCCGTTGGGGCCGAGGAAGGCGACGACCTGTCCGCTCGGAACCTGGAAGCTCACGTCGCGGATCGCCAGGAACGAACCGAACTGCTTGGTGAGGCCTCGGGCCTCGATCATCACGGGCGTGGTCATGATGCCAGAGCCATCCTTCACGCGACGCCACGGGGTGGGTCAGTCTCGGTGTGGACGCTCCGACGCGACGAGGCTCGCGTCCGGTGCCGGGACGGCCGCGAAACGGGGTGATCGCGGTCGATTCCCGGCCGTCACGGAGATGTCCCTTCGCCTCGATTCGCGCCGGTGTGGGGTGGTCTATCTTAGTGCGATGCCGCGGGGCCCGCAACGGTGCCGGGGGGGCTCCCCTCCCGCTTCCGAAGGCCGCTCCGGGTCACCTCGGCCCGACCGTTGGGGAGCCGTCGCGGCCGCACGGAGCATTCTACGCCCGGCGGGCATCCTTCGGGAAGGGGTCCAGGCCGGCCCGGAGCGGGCGGCCGCGCCGCCGTTTCCGGAGGGGACTCCGCACCCAATCACCTTTGATTGATCCGATCTCGTGGCCGGTGATCATCCCTTGAGCCGCCTGCCGAGCATCACCAGCACAGGAACAATTCCTCTGGTTCAACGCCGTACTGCAACCCCATGGAATGGGCCGTTGCCTCGAGCTTGCGCAGCGCATCGTGGCGGATCTGACGCACACGCTCGCCACTCAAATTGATCTTCTTTGATGCTTCCTTGTCTGTCATTTCCTTGAGATAACACAGGCGAACGACCTTCTTTTCGTTCGCGTTGAGCTTCGAGAGCCTGATGAGCGTTTCCAGGATGTCTCTATCGACGAGTCGTTTCTCGTGCGTCTGGGCGTGTTCCCCCGCGATCGAGTCGTTGATCGATGAGGGATCAAGGGGCACTTCCCTGGAATGCCTCGGTTTCCGGCCGAGATTGATCTTCTCGAAATGACAGGCGGCTTTGATGTAAGTGATCAATTCCTTGTGCGTCGAACATTTCTCCGAGAGGTCGTTCTGGAGATGCTTCGTGACGATCTCCTGGGCGATGTCCGCGGTCGTCGCCGCGTCGAGGCGGTAACGGGTGCTGAGGAATTTCTTGGCCGTGTGGTGGACGATCGAGGCATACAGCCCGGGGTCCTGGATCTTGAACAGCTGCGCGTCCCCGGGATACGACGCTTCGAGCCTGCCGAGGATGGAGTCGTCCAGCCCCGGCTCGCCGTAGTCGTATCCCCTCCGATCGTCGGCAGAGACGAGGAAGGGGGAGGCCACCGGGACGAGAAGCAGGATCCAGAGGGCCAGCGCCGGCCGCTTGAACTGAATTCCAACCATCGGGGCACCTCGCAATTCTCAATGGGATCGGGCGGGACCGGGTGGGCAAGGAAATCGGTTGAAGTTACATGAACCCATTGAAGAAGGGATCTCGATCGAATTCTTCGCGAAGCCGGAGCTCCTGCGAGCGTTGCTTTCGGGCGAGCTCACGCGCGAATCGGCCGAGCGCCTCCGGGTCGTATCGGTCGACGAGTTCCTGGATGTCGGGGTAGAACATATCCTCGTGGACGATGTCCTTCCAGGAGGCGTCTTCCGCCGAGTAGAAGAGGGGATAGGCCCCTGGCTGTGCGTCCTGGTCGTTCCAGGTCTTGAATCGGCAGAGGAGCATGTCGCTGTTGACGACGTGCTCGACGACCCACCTCGGGTCGTAGAACCGTTCGCCCAGGCCGGGATCGACGGACCTGGCCGACGCCCTCGCCCGGTCGACCTGTTCCTGGGTCGACAAGAAACGCTCGGCACTGGGCCATTCGTCATCGCTGAAGACGAGGCAGATCAGCGGGCGATCCGCGCCGGACCCGATCTCCCGAGAGACGGGCAGCAGGACGGTCTCGACGAACAACCGGCTCCCGCCGCACCAGCTCGCGATGGTGAAGACATAGACATCCCGGCCCTCGGCGAGCATCTCGACCTCGTCGCCGAACTCGTTCTCGAGCACGAAGGGGGCCGGGGCGTTCCGGCCGAAGCCGAGCATCAAGGCCGCGACGACGATCCCGAACGCGGCCAGCCCCGCGAACCGGCGGAGGCGAGGGCTGCCGGTGGACGGGGGAGAGCCGGGCACCGGGCCCCCGCCCTTCGTGTCCCCCTTCGCGGCCTCCTTCCGGCTCGGATCCCGGCCGGGGTCCCAGTAGAGCTGCTGGACGCGGATCAGATCGTCGGCGATCTCCTGGAGTTCGTAGACGCGTCTGCATTTCTTGCAGAAGGCCGTCTTGCCGTGGACCATGGGAGGGTCGAAGGAAAACCTACCGCCGCATTCGCATGGCCAGTGGTTCATGTGCAGTTTCCTCGGTTCGAATCGGCGCGAATGCGCCAAGTGTATGTTTATCCTGAAGCGGAATCGTATGTCCAGGCTCGAATCCCCTGGAGCGCCTATCCGGGGCTGATTGCACGGGCGAGCTGAGTTGTCGAGTCCCCGGGCACGTTCGGTTTCCTGAACCTTCCCGGGGACCCCACACCTGCCAAGGTTGGCGAGGTCCGAGCGTCCCGGACCCCGCGTCGTTGGGCGACCACTCGCCCGAGATTGCCATACCCCGGATCACGGCGCGTGGACGGCCGGTCGGGGCTCGGAGGGCTTACCTGGGGAGTCGATTCGCCATCTGCTCGTACCGCTCCTTGAGCCCTCCCCAGAATCGCCTCGCATCTGCCGATTTCCGGTGCTTCGTGTACCGTTCATGGCACAGCGAGGCCGCCTTCAGCAGCGAGGCCCGCTTGAGGTTCGTGATCGCGCCGACCTTCTCGTCGAGGGAATTCCAGTCGTCCTCGCCGATCTCGATCGTCTTCTGCGTCAGCGTGGCGATGGTTTCTTCCGAAACCGCCTCTCCCGGCGCCCTCGCCTTCGGGAGGGCGGTGAGGAACTCATGCAGCACCGACCACGCGAGCAGTGTCGCCCCGTCGTCGGCGCGATCATGCAGGTCGTGGATCGCGATCAGCACCTCGACATCTCGGGCGTCGGGGTCGAAGCGGAGGTCGCTCGGCGGCGCGGCCACTGCTCCCGTGAGCAGCGAGGCGATCACCATCACCTGGGCGGGCACATTCGGGAACGAAATGATCATCGATCGTCCTTTCGTGTTAAGATCCGGGTGCGGTCGGGTTCGGGATCGAGCGAATGCTTCGTGGTGTCCGGGGCGGCCTCGTGGGGGGATTCAGCCGGTTGGCGATGGAATGCCCGGGCCGCGGTGTCTCGCGTCCGTTGCGGACGGCCGATGGAGAGGCCCGCAGGCCTCTCCATCGACTCCCGGCCCATCACCGTCGCCACGGCGGCGGCGTGGGCCGATCGAAACTTAGAAACGGCAAATAGGGCGGCGAAGCTTGCCCTCCCATGCCTTCCGAAGACGCTTCTCGGCCTTGGCCGCACCTTTCCGGACCCGGGTCTCGGCCTTGGCCGCGCCTTTCCGGACCCGGGTCTCGGCCTTGGCAGCCCCCTTGCGGAAGCGCTTCTCGCCCGCCGCAATGCTCTTGCGGGCATTCTTCTCAACCTTCTTGGCAACCTGGCTCGCGAACCCTCCGGCCTGGGCCGGGCTGGGGGCCATGAAGGCAACAACCGTCGCCAACGCCAGGACCCGAAGGGTCGTGTTCAGAGTCGGGAGAATCATCGGAAATGGGCTCCGTTCCGTGGGGAGCCCTGGGCTGAACCGCGTGGTTCATCGTCCCGGGACTCCTACCCACTCAACCGTCTGGCGGGCCGTTTCTTCCAAGTCGTGTTTTTCGTAAGTCTTCGAAATGAAATGGGATAAAATTTTATTTCTGGAATTTTTCGGCCCTGCTCCGTTCGTTGCGAGAGGGGGTGTCGGAGGCGTGTGATCGGGGTTTTGGCGCCTGAAACAGGCCTGAGCCCCGGGCCTTGTCGCGTCCTGCCTTCAGATTGCGAGCCTGCCGGGCGATCGCGGGACGGAGGCGGCCCGGCGCCTTCGATCGGGACGAACCGCGAGCGGTCCCGGGGTGTCGAGAGGTGGGGGCGCGACGCTCGGCCTTGCGAGGCCGGGAAGCGGCCCCGTAGACTGGTCATTCAATCGAGCCATCAACCGCGATGACGGCCCGAGGCCGGCGACTCGGCGAGCCGAGAGGGCTGTGGCCTCCCGGCCGGATCGCCGTCCTGCGCGGGACCGACCGCACCCGACTTATTCGAAGAGGAATCGATGTCCGAGACGAACCGCCCGGCCCGCGACCGCCACCGCCATCGCCACGTGCTCAGCGCCTTGGTGCAGAATCAGCCGGGAGTCCTGTCCCACATTTCCGGCATGCTCGCCTCGCGAGGCTACAACATCGACAGCCTGGCCGTGGGAGAGACCGAGGACCCGAACCTTTCCCGGATCACCTTCGTCGTCATCGGCGACGATAGCCAGCTGGAGCAGGTTCGCAAGCAGCTGGAGAAGATCGTCACGGTTGTCAAGGTCATCGACATTTCCCGAGAGGCGTTCGTCGAGCGCGACCTGATGCTCATTAAGGTCGATGCCTCTCCCGAGCGTCGGGCCGAGCTGCGCGGCCTGGTGCAGGACTTCCGAGGCCGGATCGTCGATGTCAGCCCCGAGCACCTGATCATCGAAGTCAGTGGCCAGGAGTCGAAGGTCGAGGCGTTTATCGAGCTGATGCGCCCCTACGGCATCCGGGAACTGGCCCGGACCGGCCGTATTGCCCTGGTCCGCTCCAGCCGTCCCGTGCGCACCGCCCCCGGCGAGGTGGTCGATGCGGACGACGAGCCCGAAGAAGTCGTCGGTCACTCGCAGCTCTGAGCCTTGCCGAGCCCGAGTCCGCTGAGTCCGTTCCCGAGGAGATTCTGGAGATGGGAGATGCGCCGTGTCGACCACACTCTTTCGGAAATCACTCGGGGTCGGCTCGTTCTCGATCCCGATTGTGCTGACGGGCCTGACCCTGGTTCCGTCCTCTGGATGTTCACGAGACCCCGTGCCGGTCGACGTTCCGGTTCCCGATCCCAGCCCTGCCGTCTCCAGAGGCGGGGCCAATGCTCCGGCACTTTCGGCGGCCGAACGGTATCTGACCATCCCTCCCTACGGGACGGAGCCGATCGACGAGAGCGGCTTTACCCTCGCGACCCGGTTCAGCGGACCGGTGGCGGATCGGGGTAACCTGGAGCAGGTGGTGGCGTCGATCCGGGGGAGGAACCGCCGGGGGATTGCGGCGCTTCAGGAGCAACGCGCGGCGATCGATCCGCAGAGTCTCGACGCTCCGCAACTGCGCGCGACGATCGAACGCGACATCGCGGTTCTGTTCCTCTACGAAGGAGCCTTCGATGAGGCCGAGGCATGGCTCGATCGCGCTGCAAGGTCGGCCGACAATCCGCTCGTGCCCGTCGGCTTGAGGCAGAACCTCCTGGCCCTTCGAGGGGTGGCGGCCCTGCGTCGAGGAGAGACGGAGAACTGCATCGGCTGCGTCGGCCCCTCGACCTGCCTCTGGCCGATCGCGCCGGGGGCCGTTCACATTCTGCCCGACGGGGCAAGCGAGGCGGCCGATCGGCTTTCGGAGTACCTTCGCCAGCGGCCGGATGACCTGGCGATGCACTGGGGCTTGCAACTGGCCCTCGACCTGCTCGGCCGAACCTCGGCGGGTGAGTCGGCCCGCGTCTTGCCCCTTCCGAGCCGAGACGACGACCGAACGCTTTCCCGGTTCTCGAATGTCTCCGAGGCCGCCGGGTTGCTCTCGGCTGGACCGGACATGGCCGGCGGCAGCGTTTTCGACGACTTCGACCGAGACGGCCTGCCCGACCTGTTCTGGACGAGCTACGAAACCGATCTTGGACCCCGCCTGTTCCTGAACAACGGAGACGGCACCTTCTCCGATGCCTCGTCTCGGTTCGGGCTCGATTCGCATGTGCTTGCGGTCAATTGTGCGCATGCCGATTTCGACAACGACGGGCATCTTGATGTTTTGCTCGTGCGAGGAGGCTGGGAAAATCCGGCGCCGATGACCTTGCTCCGCAACCTCGGCGGCGAGCGGTTCGAAGACGTGACCGCTCGGGCCGGCCTCACCCAACCGATCGCCAGTCAATCGGCCGCGTGGGGAGACTTCGACCGCGATGGGCACCTCGATCTGTTCGTCTGCGGCGAAGCACGCGGCGGCGATCTCGACGCCTCCCGGTTATTCCTCGATCCCGACGCCCTTCGCGGCGACGACCATCAGCGCCTCTGCCGGCTCTACCGCAATCGCGGCGATGGCTCGTTCACCGATGTCACCGCCGAGGCCGGCGTTGCCAACGCTCGATACGCCAAGGGGGCGAGCTGGGGAGACGTCGACAACGACGGATGGCCTGATCTCTACGTGTCCAACATGGCCGCCCCGAACCGGCTCTACCGGAACCTCGGCGACGGAACCTTCGAGGACATCGCCCCCCAGGCTGGTGTGCTCGGGCCAATCGACAGCTTCTCGTGCGGCTGGTTCGATTGCGACAACGACGGCCGGCTCGATCTGTTCGTCACCGACTACTCAGCCGATCTGCTCGGCTTCGTGCTCGATCAGGTCGAGGGTCCGGCGACCTCTCAGGAGCGATCGGTTCACAATCCCGGTCCCTACGACCTGTTTCTGGCGGAGCAGAGCGGTCCCCCGTCACTCCGGCTCTATCGAAACCTGGGCGACGGCACGTTCACCAATGTCGCCCCCGCGATGGGTCTTGGTCGCGTCTTCCTGCCGATGGGATCGAATTTCGGAGATCTCGACGGCGATGGCTGGATCGACCTTTACCTCGCCACCGGACGCCCCGGCTATTCGTACCTGATGCCCAACGTCCTCCTGCGCAACGATGCCGGCCGCCGGTTTGTTGACGCAACCGCCTCCAGCGGCACCGGCCACTTGCAAAAAGGGCATGGGGTGTCGATCGCCGATTTCAATGACGACGGTGCCGCCGATCTCTTTGTCCAACTCGGTGGCGCAGTGCCGGGAGACCGCTCCTACAACGCCCTCTTCCAGAACCCCGGACACGACCATCACTGGCTGACGCTCACGCTGATCGGCACCCGATCGAACCGCTCGGCCCTCGGTGCACGCATCACGATCACCCTGCGCGACCCCGACGGCTCGACCCGGTGGCTGCACCGTCTCGTTTCCGGCGGAACCAGCTTCGGCGGCAACGCCCTGAGCCAGACGATCGGCCTCGGCCACGCCTCGGGGATCGAGTCCGTCACGATCCGGTGGCCGGCGCTCGATGCTGCCGACCAGATTGTTCAAGACGTGCCGATGGACCAGGCCGTCGAGATCATCGAGCCGGCCGGCTGATCGGGTCGCCGCTCCTCTCCTTCAGCGGCGAGCCTCCAGCGCCTCGGCCACGTCGACGACGAGCCCCGGCCGGGAGATGTCGAGCCGTGGCCTGCTCTCCCCTGGCGAACCGGCCGTGCTTGCCGGCCCGTCGCTGGGTCGGGGCATGGCTCATCGATCGTCGTCGCGTCGGAGGTCTGTCGAAGACGGGCCAGCCGCCCCGATTCCGGCGGCCGGCTCCCGCGATCGTCAGCCGATCACGCCGTCGCCGACCTCTTCAACGCCGACCGTCGCCTCCGCACCGCCAGGCCGATCATCCCCAGTCCGCCCATGCCCGCCAGGGCGAGGCTCGACGGCTCGGGGATGAACTGGGCGGTGAAACCATGCTGCCTGCCATTCTCGTCGAAGGAGAAGCCGACGATTTTGCCGAAGTCGTTGACCCCCAGGGCGTAGGTGTCGAAGAGACCCCCGCCGGGATTCGAGACGCCGAAGGTCGTGACGCGGCCGCCGAGGTAGGCGAAGCCGAGGGTGCGGTTGAGCGAATCGACCATACTGCCGACGGCGAACTCCGCGCCGTCGCCTGCTCTCCCGATGGCTCCCTCGCCGCCGCCGCCGGCACCTCGCGCACCGTCCGTCTCTGGGACCCCCTTACCGGCCAGGGGCTGCTCACCCTCGACGGCCCCTCCGATCTGATCAACGGCCTGGCCTTCTCTCAGGACGGCTCTGCCTTAACCTGCACCGTTCACGACGGTTCCGTGTTCCTCTGGCGCACCGAGGTGGCGGGGGGGCTGCCCTGACGACTGGGACACCCCGGTGTTGTCCCGGTCCCCGCCTGTCGAAGGCTGTCGCGTGACTCAAGGCGGCGGGGGCTTCGTCGAGTCGCTGACCGGGATGCAAGCCTTCCCGGCGCCTGGAGGGTCAGGATGTCGGTCGATCTTCCCCCCGGCGGATGACCCATCTGGCGATCGGACCCGCTCTTATGGTAAGACAATCTCCCAAAGGTCGCGCGGCCGCGCGGGCGGGTCTTCGACCGCGCGCGACCAACTGATGAACACCATCGCGACCGCATCCCACCGTTTCGTGCAACCGCTGCCAGACTCCGACTGAGAGAGAAGGACACCCGCCCATGCCGGCGACGATGTATTACGACCAGGACGCCGACCTTGGTTTGCTCAAAGGCAAGACGATCAGCATTATCGGCTACGGCAGCCAGGGGCACGCCCACGCCCAGAACCTGAGGGACTCGGGCTGCACCGTCGTCGTCGGCCAGCGCCCCGGCTCGAAGAACTACGAGCTGGCCGTCGAGCACGGCTTCAAGCCCGTCTCGGCCGCCGAGGCCGCCGAGGCCGGCGACCTCGTCAACATCCTCCTGCCCGACGAGGTCCAGGCCGACGTCTACAACCGCGACATCAAGGGGAACCTCAAGCCGGGCAACCTCTTGCTCTGCTCGCACGGCTTTAACATCCACTTCGGCCAGGTCGAGCCTCCTTCGGGCGTCGATAGCGCCCTGGTCGCCCCGAAAGGCCCCGGCCACCTGGTCCGCAGCGAGTTCGAGAAAGGGGGCGGCGTCCCCTGCCTGATCGCCACCGGCGACGGCTGCTCCGAGCAAGGGAAGGCCCTGGCCCTGGCCTACGCCAAGGGAATCGGCGGCACCCGCGGCGGCGTGCTGGAAACCACCTTCGCCGAGGAGACCGAGACTGACCTGTTCGGTGAACAGGTGGTGCTTTGCGGCGGTGTCTCCGCCCTGGTGAAGATGGGCTTCGAAACGCTCGTCGAGGCCGGCTACCAGCCCGAAAGCGCCTACTTCGAGTGCCTGCACGAGCTGAAGCTCATCGTCGACCTGATGTACCAGGGCGGCCTGAACTACATGCGCTACAGCATCTCCAACACCGCCGAGTACGGCGACTACACCCGGGGCCCCCGGATCATCACCGAGGAGACCCGCAAGGAGATGAAGAAGATTCTCCACGAGATCCAGACCGGCCAGTTTGCCCGCGAGTGGATCTTGGAGAACCGAGCCGGTCAGCCCGGCTTCAAGGCCACCCGCCGCGTCGAACGCGAGCACCCGGTCGAGGAGGTCGGCAAGCGCCTCCGCAGCCTGATGACCTGGATCGACTCGAAGTCCGTCTGAGTTCGGATTTGAACCGCTCGCGCCGCCCTCCCGATCGAATCCAGGCAGGGCGGCGCCGCGGTGCTTTCACCCAAGGAGAGCGCGTGCCGATGATCTGCGTCGCCGTGACCTACGTCGTCAAGGAGGGCCGCGAGCAAGACGCCATCGCCTTCTTCCGCGACCTCATTCCCGCCACCCGCGCCGAGCCGGGCTGCCGGATGTACCTCGTCCACCGATCGACGACCGACCCTCGCCGCTTCTTCCTCTACGAACAGTACGACGACCAGGCCGCCCTCGACGCCCACCGCGCCGCCCCCCACTTCGCCCAGTACGTCGCCAACGGCCTGATCCCCCTGCTCGAAAGCCGCACTCCCGAGCTTTACGAGCCGCTCGACGTGTAAAGCCTGGTCAGGGGCCGTTCGGTCGGCCCCTGGAGCTTGGCCTGACGTTGCTCAGCGCACCACTTCAGGACGGGCTCGATCCCCCTCGATCACCTCCGGTAATCGCCAAACGTGCGAGCCGTCCCGGTCGGTAAAGTAGAGCGATGAGGGAGACGGCTCCCACGCGCTGCCGTCGGCCCAGAGGCCGTAAAAATCCGCATGGGCATTCAACGGACGACGCACATACGTGTGATTGTATGCGCTTTCGCTCGTCAGGGTCTTGGCCCGATTCCAGTTCGCTCCCTGGTCGTGACTCGTCCACATGACGATCTCGCCCCCCGTGCCGAAGGGCTGAGGGCCGGGGTCGGTCGGGGCAATGAGCCGCCAGGTGCCGTCGGCCTCGACGTAGAGCGAACCGAAGTCGTAGTTGTGATCGGAGGTCGTGACCGGCCGGATCTCCCAATCCGATCCCGTCCAGCGCGCCGTTTGCCAGGTCCTCGGGCCGTTGTCGGGGCCCGACTCGTAGCCGAGTGTTGTCAGGTAGAGGAGGATCGGGTGGCCGTCAGCATCGAATTGGAGGTCCTTTAAATAAACGAGCAATCCTTCGGCTTCATAATCATGCACCAGGGCAGGATGATCGCGGTCGATCAGCGGCAATTCGACGGGGGAACCATCCACGGTGGTCCAGGTGGTGCCGGCGTCGTCGGTTTGGACGTAATAGAGATTTGTGCGAGCGTTCAGGCCCACGGGTTCGGGGTGGTAGTTGAAGGCGGTGCCAACGGTCTTGCCGTGCTTCCAGCTCACCTGATAGTGCCCCTTGGCCATGGCTGCGAGCCGCTGAGGTTCCGACCACTCCCGGCCGTCGGGGCTTGTCATCCAGTGCAGGATGCGTCGGCCACCTTGATACCGCGTGTGAAGAAACAGGAAGCCCTTGTCCTTGCCCAGAAACCAGGGCTGACCGTACGAGAAGTTTGTCTCGCTCACAAGTTCGAAGGCGTCGATGTCGAAGGGCCTGACGCTCCGATGCACGAACGCCGGCCTTCCCGTGCCGTGCGCGTTTGAAAAGACCCACAAATGCCCCTCGTCGTCGAGACTGAGAACGGGGTTGTCGTGGGCATCCGTCGTCTTCTTGTCGAGCAGAATCGTCGGCTTCGGCACCGTTCCGCTTGCATGATCATACGCGCCGACCATGATAAGGAGCCGGTTTTCTTCCGCCGGACGACCACCGAAGACGAAAAAGGTTGTGTCCACTTCTTCCGCATAAAGCGCGATCGGGAGATGTTGCTGCGGATAGGTGGCAAATCCGCCGCTATACTTGTATCGGTACTCGTCGTTCGACGGTTGGTTGAAATACCAGATCCCCCGGTATCCTTCCGCCTTCTTCAAAGATTCCGGTTCCTCCCGCGCGATCGCGTTCGCGGCCATCGCCGCCACCATCAGCACCGCTCCCGCCGTCATTCGTTGGGCCAACCGCATGCGTCTTCTCCCTGTCTCTTCTCTCTGTTCTCGTAGTTATCGGTGTTTCATCTGTGTTTCATCCGTGGCTCATGATCCCTGCGCTCTCACCCAATGAGGTTTGCCCCGACCCCGATCGTCCGGGGCGGGACAGAGCATCTCGTCTCAGTCTTCCTTGGTTCGCTGCGAGAGCAGGTAGGCGATCAGCTGGTGAAACTCCTCCTCCGGAATCCGTTCACCGAAGTTCGCGGGCATGGGAGAGAGGGAC
This sequence comes from Tautonia marina, assembly GCF_009177065.1. Taxonomy (NCBI): domain Bacteria; kingdom Pseudomonadati; phylum Planctomycetota; class Planctomycetia; order Isosphaerales; family Isosphaeraceae; genus Tautonia; species Tautonia marina. The sequence goes on along the minus strand of NZ_WEZF01000013.1, from coordinate 144,220 downwards.
GAGGTGAGCCGCTCCTCAACCTCATCGGCCGGAATGCGCTGGGATTTCCCCTCGGCATCGGCCAGAACCAGGACGTCCCCTTCCTCGGCCAGCAAGAGGCCCGTCAAGACCCGGCCATCGCTCAGGCCAAGCGTGGTGGTGCGAAACGCCTGATCAACATTCAGGTTTGGGTTCAGGATGTCTTCCAGCACGCGGAGCGGCCCCCGGATACCCACACCATCGAGCTGCGGTCCAACCTCGGCCCCGTCGCTGCCGATCTTGTGGCACCCCGCGCAGTATTCGGTAAAGACCGCGCGGCCGGCCTCGGCGTCGGGCATCGATTTCAGAGAGGAAAATCGCGTTAATCGTTCATCAATGAACTTCCTGAGCCCCTCGTCTGCCGGTGGCAAGCCGGCGGTCAGGGCCTCGATCCGCGAAGCCATCGCCTCGACTCCCGCGTTGGTCATCCGGATCTGTACCGGCGGTTCGCGCAGCAACTCCGCGGGGGCGCGGCCCTCCTCGACGCTCTTGAGCAACGCCTCGGCCCCGGTCTGAGTGGCCGAGAGGGTGACGGCGATCGTCCGTTGCAGGCGGCTTGGCGCGATTGCCAGCACCTCCAGCAACACCGCGTCTGCGTCGGGGCGTCCCGTACGGCCGAGCGCCTCGGCGGCCCGGTCTCGGATCGAAGGAGCGTCATCGACCGCTTCGAGCAGCGTGGCCAGCGGCTCGACCGCTCCGGCCGGATCCATCGATGCTCTTGCGTCGATCGCTGCCAGCCGCAGCGGTTCGGCGGTGTTCCGATCGAGCAACATCGATTCGAGCGTTCCGGCCTTCGCACCGAGGCGGAGCGTGCCCGTCACCTCGATTCCGTCGAGCCGGTCGCGGTCCTCGCTCGATGCCAGCAAGGCCCCGGCCACCTCCTCCGCCCAGGATCGTGACGCGTCGTCGAGCCGATTGCCGCGTGCCTGTACGCCTCGGTGAATCGCTCGCAACAGGGCGAGGCTCTGCCGCAGATCCCCTTCCGAGGCCGACCGGGCAAACTCTCTCGCATCCGCCTGCGACGATTCCTCGCCATAGCGGGCGATATGCTCGACGAATCGTGATGCATCGCCAACCGCCTCCGGGTTCGCTCGCAGGTGATCGAGCAGGAACGACGCGGCTTCAACCGTTGGGACACCGAGCGACATCTCGGCAATTTTCGATCGGTCTGCCTCCGTCAAGGGATTGGGAAGGCGGGCCCAGGCGTCGGCCGATCGGAGCTGATCACGCAAGGCCATCCGGACGACGTGGACCAGGTGCGTGTCGTCTGGATCGGCCGCGCTCCAGGCATCCAGCAGAGGAGCGATCTGCGACGGGGCCGGATGCCGTCCCATTGCGTCGGCCGCGGCGCGGCGGACGAACGGGTCGGAATCACCCAGGCGGTTACGAACCGCGGCACCCTGGGCATCGTCCCACGCCGATCGCTCGGCCAGGATTTTCACGGCGTGCGTCCGGACGGCGCGGTCCTCGTCGGCCAGGGCCGCCGCGAGCCGATCCTCCGGCAAGGCCCCGCGACGATCGAGTGCCCAGAGAGCATGCACTCGCCGTTCGGACGATGTCGCGTCAGTCACAGCCGCGAGCAAGGCCGGAACGATCGCTTCGGCGTCGGGCCGACTGGCCAGTTCGTCCGTGGCCCGCAGGCGGACGGTCAGATTGGGATGGCTTAGGTCGTCGATCAGGTCGGCCACGCTCGCCGCTCCCCAGTCGGCTCGGGGCATGGTCGGCGGCGGGTTCGATCCGTCCCCGCCGACGTAGACGACGCGCCAGATTCTCCCTCGGTCCCGGTCGCGGCCGGGATGGGTCAACGGCACTTCATAATGGCCGATGATTCGATTGTAGAAGTCGGCAATGTAAAGTGCGCCGTCGGGTCCAAGCTCGATATCGACCGGCCGGAACCACGGGTCATCGCTGATGATGAAGTCCGGCTGCTCGATGGCTGTCGGGCTGGAACCGGCCCATGAGATGCGGTCGTGGTTGACCCGAGCCGTCACCGGGTTGCCGACAAAGATCGTGCCGCGCCATTCTTCGGGAAAGTGGTCGGCCTCGTAGTACGAAATCCCCGCAATGCCTGTTGATCCGTGCAAGTGTTCCATCACCGCCGGGCCAAAGCCGAGGCCGTCGTGCGGCTTGCCGAAGCTCGGATAATAGGCCCCCCGCAAGAGGTGGTAGATGGGCAATGTGTGGCAGTCGCACGACCAGAGGTTCCCGAGCGGATCAAGCGCCAGTCCGAACGGGTTGACCTGGCCCCAGGTCCACTGCTCAATCGCCGAGCCATCAGGGCGGAACCGGTAGGTGTTGCCCGACTGCATCGTGATTTCTTCGCCGTCCTTCGCCTCGACGGTCGAGGTATTCGAGAAGCCGTGGCAGGCGTAGATCCAGCCGTCGAACCCGAGGGTAAACGCGTTGGTCATGCCGTGCGTATCCTGAAACCCATACTCGCGCAAGACGACTTCGCGCTCATCGGCCTTGCCGTCGCCATCCGTGTCCGTCAGGCGGAGGATGTGCGGGATGCTGTGAACCAGGGCCTCGTTCGACGACAGCGGCAAGAGGCCGATCGGGATGGTCAGGTCTTCGGCGAATTGCGTGACCGACCGCGCCCGGCCATCGGGGCCGAAGTCGCTCAAAATCGTCACGCGATCACGTCCGGGGGCCCCATCCTCGGGAGGGAAGGGATACTCGATCGACGAGGTCACCCAGAGCCGCCCTTGCTCGTCGAAGGCGAGATTCATGGGCTTGTAGATATCAGGTTCCGACGCGACGAGCTGAATCTCGAACCCCGGAGGCAAGCGCAATGCCTGGCGTTCCTCCTCGGGCGTCTTCGGGTCGGTCTCGGCGACAAGGTCCTGGGCCATTCCGGCCCCCGGTGCGAGAAGCACCCCCAGGACAAGGGCCGCGGCGGTCGCGAGCAGTCGCATCAATCTCCGGCTCCGGTTCAATGGTGGTCCGTCGGGCGGTTGGTTCGGGTCGGTGAGCGATCAACGGGGAGGTAACAGGTCGAGCACGCGAAGGCGTCCGACCTCTCGGCCGTCTATGACGACGGGGATGTCGTCCGATTCGGAATAGACCGATGTTCGTTGATAAGTTCCGTGGTTCGGGATGTCATGCGCCTCGATCCGCCGACCCTTCAGGTCAACGATCCAGTACGCTTGAACCCCTTCGCGAGCGAAGTCGTCAGCCTGGTCCCGGTCCAGTGCGATCGACGAATCGGCGACTTCGACCACCAGGACCAGGTCGGCCGTCGTCGGGAAGTTGTCGGGGTAATCCTCCGGTCGACCCCGAAGGACGGCCAGGTCGGGCTCGGGCGTACTGTGCTCGGTACGCATCGCCACGGGCTGTTCCTGCTGGACGTGAAGCCCGGGCGGGATCACCGATTCCAGGGCTCTCCGTGAGCGATCGACGGTGATCGAATGTGGGCGGTTCGGGGCCATCCGCCGGGCGAGCCTCCCTTTCCAGAGGTAAACCGGTTCCTTCTCGCCGATGATCCCCGAGCGCACCATCGCGCGGAACATCGCCACGGTGATCGGCTGCAATGGCGGCTCGGCGGAGGTGGTGACCGAAGCGGTCGTCGGCATGGCGGCCTGTCCTTCGATGCCTCGCGAGGCGGGTCGAGCGTTCTGTGGTGATCGGTCCGAACCTTCGACCTGTTGACCCATCACGTTCGAGTGTATCGCACCCGGACCGGTCGGACCACCCGCCTTGATGCGTGACCGATTCGGTTACAATGGCATCGAATTGCCCGATCGCTCCCTCGGCTTCGACCGGCGTTCTTCCGTTCCCAGTCTTCCCGTGTCCCCACCGGAGCCCGACCATGGCGACCGCCACCGAAACCACGGTCCTGAGCCGCTCGACCACCGAGGCCGATCTCTTACGAGATGAGCCCGAAGGGCTTTACGAGGTGATCGATGAGCAGATTGTGGAGAAGCCGCCGATGGGAGCGTTTGAAGCCTGGGTTGCCTCCGTCTTGTTTCGCGGGTTGGTCACAAACTCACAGGTGGTCGAACAGGGCCGCGTTGCCAGCGAGCTCCTGTTTCGGCTCGATGCCGAGCGGCGCCTCGACCGACGTCCAGACCTGGCCTTCATCTCGTTTGATCGCTGGCCCAAGGCTCGACCCGTTCCCCGGGCCGCCGCCTGGGAGGTCGTGCCCGATCTGGCGATTGAGGTCATCAGTCCGAGCAACAAGACAGCCGACGACCTCCGCGCCGTCGAGGACTACTTCCGAGCCGGCACTCGCCAGGTCTGGCTCGTCGTGCCGGGAGTCAACCGCGTTTACGTGTTCACCTCTCCTACTTCGGTGACAATTCGATCCCTCGGCGAATCGCTCGACGGCGGTGATCTGCTCCCCGGCTTTTCCCTCTCGGTGCTCGAACTGTTCGGCGATGCGAATGCGTGAACTCAGAAGGTCGTCGGTTGCTCACCCTTGCCCCGGATGATCCGACAACGAATGGAGCGCCCCGCCATGATCGAGGACCTCTTGCGACGGCTCGGCATTCACGATGGTCATTCCGGCGTCTGGGCGGGATCGTGGATCGATCAGCCTGGAGGGGAACTGATTCCCTCAATCAACCCGAGCACCGGCGAGCCGATTGCCTCAATCGTCGGGGCCTCGATCGCCGATTACGACCGCGCCGTCGATCGTTCGCTCGATGCCTTCCGACGCTGGCGAACCGTACCGCCGCCGCATCGCGGTGAGATCGTCCGGCTGATCGGCAACGCCTTGCGCGAGCATAAGGACGATCTCGGCCTGCTTGTCAGCCTTGAGGTGGGCAAGGTTCGATCCGAAGGCCTGGGCGAGGTCCAGGAGATGATCGACATGGCCGACTTTGCCGTCGGTCTTTCCCGGCAGCTCTACGGATTGACGATTGCCACCGAACGTCCCGACCATCGGATGTTCGAGCAATGGCTTCCCCTCGGGCCGGTGGGCATTATCACCGCCTTTAACTTTCCGGTCGCCGTCTGGGCCTGGAATGCAATGATCGCGGCCGTTTGCGGCAACAGTATGATCTGGAAGCCGTCGCCGCAGGCCCCCTTGACCAGCCTCGCTGTGCAACATCTGGTCAATCAGATTCTCAGCAAGACTGAGTATGACGGTGTGTTCAACCTTGCCGTCGGTGGTGCCGAGTTGGGCGCTCGGATGGCCGACGATGAGCGATTGCCCCTCGTTTCGGCCACGGGCAGCGTGGCGATGGGCAAGGCGATTGCGCCGAGGATTGCGGGTCGCCTTGGCCGGAGCCTGCTGGAACTGGGTGGCAACAACGGGATCATCGTCACCCCCCGAGCGAACCTCGACCTGGCCCTTCGGGCGGTCGCCTTCGCCGCTGTCGGCACGGCAGGACAGCGCTGCACCACCCTCAGACGGTTGATCATTCACGAGTCGATCGCTGAGGGCTTCGTCGATCGGCTGGCGGCGGCCTATCGGTCGTTCCCGATCGGCAACCCCTGGGACGAAGGGGTCCTGGTTGGGCCGCTCATCAGCGAGGCGGCCGTCGCGGCCATGCTCCGCGCCGTCGAGGCCGCGGAGGCTCAAGGGGGGGAGGTCATTTGCGGAGGCCGCCGTGTCGATCGCCCCGGCTTCTTCGTCGAGCCGACCCTGATTCGGGCCAGGGCCGACATGCCGATCGTCCGTCAGGAAACCTTTGCCCCAATCCTTTATGTGATGACCTACGCCGATCTTGACGAAGCCATCGCCTTGCACAATTCCGTGGCCGAGGGGCTTTCGTCGGCCATCTTCACCGACGATTTGCGCGAGGCCGAACGATTCCTCTCGGCCAAGGGCTCCGATTGCGGCATCGCCAACGTCAACATCGGCACCTCCGGCGCCGAGATCGGCGGAGCCTTCGGCGGCGAGAAGGCCACCGGCGGCGGTCGCGAGGCCGGCTCCGACTCCTGGAAAGCCTACATGCGCCGCCAGACCTGCACCGTCAATTCCGGCTCGTCCCTTCCCCTGGCCCAGGGGGTCCAGTTCCCGATCGCCCCGTGAGGCTGACACCGCGACAGCCGACACGCGCCGAGGTGCGCGTGTCGACCGCCGATCGGGAGCATTCCGTGACGAGTTACCGCGAGGCCGGTTGCCCCTTGCCGGTCATCTGCTCCCAGGGCATGTTCCCGAACATCGCCGTGGGAGCGCCCTGCGAGGGGTCGGTCTGAGGCACCGGGGGGGGGCCGCCGGCCATGGACAGGATGCGGTTCCGCATCTCGGCCAGCTTCGGGTAGAGGGAGTTGAGGTAGAGGGCCTGTTCCTCCGGTCCTTCCGCCTTGCCGAACTGAAGGTTGTGCACCTGCAAGAAGGTCAGCGCATTCGTCAGCGGGACTTCCTTCACGTCCCGAGCACGTTCAAGCTGGTCCCGGAAGTCGAGCTTGCGGGTCATCTGGAGCAGGCCCACATGCGCTTTCAGGTAGCGTTCCGCGGCGGCGAAATCAGGACCCTTGAGCTGAGACCTTGCGGCCGATCGCATCCGTTCGAGCAGGGTGATGGCCTGATCGAAGGCCTCGTCCGGGACCGGTTCCCCGTCGGGACGCTCTCGGAGCTCTTCGACCAGCGCGGCGTATTGCTTCCGGAGCGTATCGAAGGGCTCTCCTCGGAGAACCCCCGGCCATTGATCCTCACCCGCCAGCCGAGCGATGGAAACCACGACCCCCTGTGCGGCCGAGTTCAGGGGGATCTTCCGCACCTCGTCGCCGCTCAGGGTCAGGTCGGCACCGGCGCTGTGCATGAGGTCGTAGGGGATCTTCGGGTTCGAGAGCCATCGATAGAGCGCGTTCACCGCGTCGCCGCTTGTGATGTCCGCCGGCGTCGGATTGTTCAGGTGTCGATCCTGGATCTCACGGCCGGCCTCCCTCGTGCGGGCCTCCCGTCCGGCCATCTTCTGGTAATATTGCTGTTCGTGGATCTGTTCCGATTCGTAGAGATATTCATTGAGGTTCATATTTGTCTGGGTGTTGATCGCGCGGGCCTCGGCGGTCTGCTCGTTGTAGATGCCCGCACCGGCGGCATAGGCACCCATCCCGCGGGCCCGGTCGCCCCCGACCGTGGTCGACCCCCAGCCATTCCACCCGTACATGCCGTACTGGGCATGGGCGAACGAAGCTGTCATCAGGCTCATCAACCCGGCAAGAGCGAGCCTTCGTAAATCAGAATTCATAATGACGATCCTCTCTGTCAGAACAATAAACCGCTCAGGCTCCACGCCTCAGCCGCTTCGGTCGTCTCGACGCTCGATTCTCAACGGTCAACCCGACCTCGGGCCAGACCGTTCGGAATCTCGGTTCCGCCATCATACGGGATTGTGATGGGGGCAGTGTATGATTTCTCTGGTCAATTGATCTGGTTATGTTTTGGCCCCTTGCTCGGGGGATTAGGGGGTGGGCGGGGCTCCCCCTTGCGGCGCATTTCCCGGCGAGGACGGTGGCATGCGGACCAGCGTGACCTGGATCGGCTGGGCCTCCTGGTCGTGGATCAGCATGGTGGTTTCGTCCTTGGTCAGATTGGCGATTCCGACGTCAAAGACAGGCACTGGTTGATCTCCGATCGACCAGGCCGCGCGATACGTGGTGTTGTCGACCGCGCCGGCGATGGGAATCACCGTATCGTTGCTGGAGTTGTAGTAGTTGCCCCGCAAGACTCCTTGCGGATTGATGGCAAGCTGGAAGAATTCGTTGGGAGGAGTGTCATCGGGCGGGGCGATGCCGAACACGCCGATCAGTTGCCAATCGGCGTTGGGATCGGCCGGAGCCTCGCCGCCGCTTGCGGCCAGTTGCGATGCCTGATCGGCATACTGCTCGGGAGTGCCGGCGACGTTGCCGTCGATGTACATCGCGTCGCCCTGGTAGACGACATTGCCGCCATAGTCGTAGTAGGCCGGCTGGGCCGGGTAGCCGCAGTAGTTGGCCAGGGTAGCCCAGTTCAGCGCGGCCGCGGTTGCCATCGTGGCCGGGGCGATCCAGGCGTTGGGATACCCGACCATCCAGTTCGGCGTGAAGTAAGGGGCTCCCACATAGGCCCGCCGAGCATAGTCACCCCGCGCCGCCAGGTCTCCGGACGACGCATAGAAGGTGCCTCGCGATCGGCCGACGGCCCCGTACTCGTTGCCCGCGATGGCCCCCCGAGACCCTCCCGCGATCGTCCCCTCGGGGCCGGTCGCAAATCCGGCGCGGCTTCCCGAGGCGATGGTACCCCGCTCTCCGCTGGCGACTCCGGCGCGCTGCGTTCCGCCAAACGCTCCCTCGGGGCCGACACCAGCAACTCCTCGTGAGGCTCCGTAGGCGGTCCCTCGATCTCCGGTCACTGACCCGACGCTCGAACGGCCGGCAACCGTATTCCCGCCAGGGCCGGAGACCCCGCCGACCCGGCCATAGTTCGTGTAGTCTCGACCTCCGGCCGTGGTCCCCTGGATGCCGTAAGCACCTCGCCCCGCTGAGACGCCGCCAGGTCCCGTCCCGGCGGCACCGGCGCCACCGTAATCAATCGTGCCGCCTCGGTTCGTGGTGTAGCTGCCCGAGCCCGAACCCGCCTGGAACTGCCCGCCTCCAGGGCCGGTCGCGCTGCGAGAGGTTCTCTGTCCCGTGCCCGATCCGCCGAACGGTCCGGCCGCGGCCGTTCCTCGACTGACCGGCTGGCTGGTGGTCGGCAGGCCGCCGCCGAAGCCTCCGCGCTGTTGCATCCCGCCGCCATATTCGCCGCGCTGTTGCATCCCGCCGCCGTATCCGCCGCCCTGGGGCATGCCGCGCTGGGACATGCCCCCTCCGCTGAAGCCGCCCCCGCCGCGCTGTTGCATCCCGCCGCCGCTGAAGCCGCCCCCGCCGCGCTGTTGCATCCCGCCGCCGCTGAAGCCGCCCCCGCCGCGCTGGGACATGCCCCCGCCTCCGCCCCGCGCCCCGCCGCCTCCGCCCCGCGCCCCGCCGCCTCCGCGTCCGCGTTGGGCCTGGACCTCGGCGGTCACGAACAGAAGGCAGAGTGTGATCACAGAGAGTCTTGAGATGAGTCGTCTCATGATGGCCCGCTCCTGGTGCGTGGTGTGTCGGAGTTGATCAGCGTCGAAGGGATTCTGGCGGAACGGATCACGGCTCCGGGGTCACGCGAGAGACCCTGACCGGCGGCATATCAGGCAATTCCTGCTCGTCGATTGCGCGGTTGACGGACTGGAGCGTGAAGGTGTTTTCGTCGATCCGGCGGAGGATGTTCGTCGCCGTCAAGCTGGCCCCGTCGGCAAGGGTCGCCTCGGCCACGAAGACCCAATGGTCCGGATCGTCCTGCTCCCAGTCGGCCTCACCGATCCCGCCTTCGGCTTCGAAGGTCCAGGAGCGAATGCCGCCGGTCGCCGGATCGATCCCGATGACCTGCACACCGTCCAGAGTCCGATCGCCGAATTCGATCGTGAAATGACCGGTCAGAAACGTCTTGGTCGCGTTCCAGGAATATCGCGTGGCGATCTCGGTGCCCGCCGGGTCGGTCGACTTCCACTCCCCGACCAGCCAGTCGAGGGCCTCAAGCGATGGCCCCGTGTCGGTCATCTCGTGGAGCGATGCCAGACGCCACTGGTCTTCCTCTCGGGCGAGCAGGGCGGTGTAGAAGGCCCGGGTCGTCCCGCGAGCATCCTCGAACCGGACCGTCACCCGCCCCTCGTCCACGGCGAGGTTCGGGGAGAGGAACCGCAATGCGTCCGACTTCACCTCGGCCTGGGCCTTGGGAGCACCTTCGAAGAAGGCGGTGAACCCCTCCTCCAGGGCCTCGCGCCCTCGGATCGTCGCCCCTTCTTCGTCGATGTACTCTCCCTGGGCGGTCCAGTGGCCGGCCAGGGCCTTCGGATCCGCGGCATTGAACGCCGTGACGAACGACTCCATTACGGCCCGAACGGCGGCGTGATCGTCGTCTCCCGAGGGAGGCGCCGCAACCGGGGCACCTCCCCCGATGACCAGGGTGGCCACCCCAACAACGAACACACTCTTCAACGATTTCATGAGATTCCTCGGTGCGCTCGATGCACGCGATCCGATCGACCCGGGGTGCCTCGCTCGGGAGGCCCGTCGCCTCGATAGATCAGGTGAATTTCAGCGTGGATTCGGAAACCAGACCGACGTGATCGCTGGTGGTCGCATTTGCGGATTGCTACGATCAGTCATACGTCCGGGATCTCTTCGACACAAGAAGCCTGCATCCGGATTTCTCCAATTTATCGATCCAATAACCGAGGGTACCGGCTTGGAATTGCGGCAGCTCCGCCATGTGCTGACCCTCGTCGAGGTGGGGAATTACCACCGGGCGGCCGAACGGCTGCAACTGACCCAACCCGCCCTGTCGAAAAGCATCCAGCAGCTCGAGCGCGAACTGGGGGTCAGCCTGTTCGACCGGCACGGCAAAACCGTCGTCCCGACCGTCTTCGGCGAGCTGGTGGCCCGGTCATCCCAGGACGTGATCACGACCATCGATGGGATGACTCGGGCAATTAGGAAATATGTGGATCTCGAAGACGGGGAACTGTCGCTTGGTGCCGGTTCGTATGTGTCCGACGTCTGGCTCGGCCCGGTGGTCGGCCGGGTCATGCGGCGTTTCCCCCAGCTCCGCCTGACCCTCCATGTCGAACACTGGCACCTCCTGCCGGAAATGCTCCGTCGCATGCAGATCGACCTGTTCGTTGCCAATGTCGAGCACCTCCGGGATCAGAAAGAATTCCGGATCATCGAGTTCCCCCCCCAGGAAGGGATCTGGGTCTGCCGCGCCGATCATCCGCTGAGCGCCCTGAAGTCGCCCGAGCGATCGGCCCTGAAGGACTATCCGCTCATCGGCCCCCCGATCCCCCCCTCGATCCGCCACTGGCTCGACTCCGGCTCCTCTCGACACGCCCGGCCCGATCGCAAGATCGACACCACCTCGGTCGCGATGATCAAGGCCATGATCCGCGAGGGAGATGCCGTCTCGCTGGTGCACCCGGCCATGGTCCGATCCGAGATCGCCAGCGGCGACTTCGTGATCCTCCACTTCGACGCCCCTCCGTTGGCCATCCATGCCGGCATGGCCTGGCTCGCCGACCGCTCCCTCTCTCCCGCGGCCCTTGCGTTCGCCCGAGAGCTCCTGATCGAGGTCGGGCTTAACCCCGAGTCCTCGCTCGAAGGGCTCTCCCCTTCTGAATCAAACCAGCGAGAGGGAGAGGGGCTTCCCTCGTAAAGCTCCACTCAATCTCTGTCTTGGTCGCCTCGCTCCCTCTTCAGGGTGATCGAGCGATCCTCTTCTCAGCCCAATCGTGGCACTCCAGCGCGGAATTCCCGAATAATCGGAGCTGAGGCCCGAATTCCTGGTAGAGCGGCCGATTCCACCCGGAATCATCCGGCCTCCTGGCCAGAACCAACCGGGCCAAACGGCCGAATCACTCGACATTTGAGCGAACGCCGAAGCGAAGTTTCGGGAATCTACGAGGAGTAACGAAGATGTGCAAGACGGTCAAGAAGGCGGTCGTCGGGGCTGGCCTGGGCGTGGCGGTGCTGGGGCTCCTGTTCGGGACCTCGGCGAAGTACCATGCCCGGACGGCCGTCGAACAGGCCCGGGCGCTGGCGCAGTCGCAGGTGCCCATCGAGTACAAGATTGACGAGGCCCGCCAGCAGGTCACCGCGCTGGAGCCGGCGATTCTGGAGAGCATCGAGTCGCTGGCTCGTGCCCAGGTCGAGGTTGACGCCCTGAAACAAGAGATCCAGGTGGCCAAGGACAACCTCCAGACCCAGGGCAAGGAAATGCTCGCCCTGAAGGAGGGGCTCGATCAGGGTCGTCTGCAACTGACCAGCGGCGTCACCTACACCGCCGAGGAGGTCAAGGCCGACCTGGCCCGCCGCCTCGACACCTTCAACCGAACCCAGGACACGGTCAACAGCCTTGAAGAGACGCTCAAGGCCAAGGTCGAGCGGACCTTCGCCATCCAGCGAGCCCTCGACGAGATGACCGCCCAGAAGAAGGACCTGATGGTCAAGATCGAGGCCATCGAGAGCCGCCTGGCCCAGATCAAGGCCGAGCAGGCGAGCAACGAGTTCACCTTCGACACGACCCCCTTGTCCCAGGCCAAGAAGACGATCGCCGAACTGGACAAGCAGCTCGAGATCATGGCCCGCAAGGCCGAGCTGGAAGGGCGATACATCGAGCAAGGCGTGAAGGTTGAGGTCGCCCCGGATCGGGACATCTCCTCCGAGGTCGAATCGGCCCTCGAAGGCTTGAACCTCACCCCGACCCCCGAGCCGACCCCGGCCACCTGAGCCTTGAGTCTCGGACCGCTCGCTCGCCGATCCGGGGTCGCCCGGATCGGCCCTTTGCTTCGGCGATCGCAATGGCCCGGCCCGCGTTTCCTCCGGAACTTTCCGGATGGGGACGCGGGCTCGGGCTTCCGCCGTTTGTCGGGCCAGAGCGGCCGACCGTGCTCGGCCTCGATTCGAGTCGGTCCTGGTCTGGCCCGCGATTGGCTGGCCTCTTGACCGTCCAATCCGGGCCATGTCACAAAGAGAAACCTCGGTATTCCTCCCAATTGATTGGTCGAGCCGACGAATAACCCCCCGAGGAGACACGAGCAGACGCGACCCGACACGGGCATCACTCGGGCCTCCCGCTCGGCCCGGTCCTCGATCCTGGACGTTCCTTCGTGAATGACGGATCGTGGAGTGTTCCGAGCATGCGGCCGGCGGCCGACGCGACGATCGAGACCTCCTCCCCCCTGAACCGACCGAGCCGGAATCCAGGCCAACCCCTCGACCGACTCGGTGACCGACGCAACGGGTAGGGCAGGGCAGAATCGGTCAAATGGTCGGCCAGGGCTGGTCAAAGGGGCGAGGCAGGCGAACAGGACACCCCCATGGGCAACGTCAACCAGGGCGGCAACTCCACCATGTTGGGACATTGGCGAGTCGTCTTGAAGCAGGCGGAGGAGTCGGCCCGGGCCGGGCGGCTCGACGAGGCGCTCGCGCTGGCCTCCCGGGCCGATGTCGCCGAGTACCGGCAGGCCGTCGTGCTTCGCGGCAAGTGGGCCAGAGAACTCGTCCATCGCGCCGCTCGACGCGCCGAGGCCGACGACCTCGAAGGCGCTCTGGCCGACCTCGCTTCGGCCGAATCCTTCGGCGCGGCTCCCGATCTGCTCGCCTCCCGCCGGTCGAAGCTGGCCGATCGCCTGGCCGACGACCTGCGAACCGACCTGGCCACCGGCGCCCCCGACCGGGTGGTGGAGCGCCTGGCCGCCCTGGCCGATCACAAGCTCAACAGCCCCACCCTCCGCCGGCTCCGAGAGGCCGCCGAGGCCTGGAAAGTGGCCCGAACCGAGGCCCGTCGCGGCGAGTTCGGCCTGGCCTTCGAGCTGCTCGATCGCGCCGATCACCTGGCTGGTGACGACGCCCGATCGGCCCTCGGCTCGTACCGTCGCGAGCTGGAAACGCGCCAGCAGGCCGCCTCGGCCAAGGCCGATCGCTTCTACCGCACCCTGGCCGATTCGCCCGATCAGTGGCCGGCCATCCTCGCCGCCGCCGAGGACCTGCTCCAGACCGTCCCCGATCATCCCGCCGCCCGACAGGCTCGCAGCCGGGCCTGGCAGCAGATCGGCGCGATCGGTCCCCGCGTGCCGACCTTGCCGCAACGCGGCTCGACGGTCAAGGGGGCCCGAACCGCCGAGATCCGCTTCCTCGACGATCGCACCCTCACCGATCCTTCGCCGGCAAGTCCCGCTCCCGCGGCCACTGCCACCACGGAAGCCGGGCGGACCCCGTCGCGTCATGGCGGACCTCATGGCCGGCTCTTGCTCTGGGCCGATGTGATCGGCGGCTATCTGGTTTGCCTCGACGACGAAATCACGATCGGTCGCGCCGGGCCCGACAGCACCGCCGACCTCCCCTTGCTGGCCGACCTGGCCCGACGCCATGCCGTCGTTGTTCGGGACGGTGAACACTACACCCTTCGAGCCCTGCAACCGACCTTCGTCAACGGCCGGGCGATCGACTCGGCTCCCTTGCGGGATGGCGACCTGATCCGCCTCGGAGCCAACGTCGAACTCGAATTCCGACGGCCGAGCCCCATCAGCGCCACCGCGACCCTGCGTCTCATGAGCCGCCATCGCCCGCCGATGGCCATCGACGGTGTCTTGCTCATGGCCCAGTCCTGCCTGATCGGGCCGACCCGGCAATGCCACATCGCCGCCCCGAAACTCGACCAGCCGATCGTCCTGTTCCGCCAGGCCGACACCCTCTGGTGCCGATGCCCCGGCAGCTTCGAGGTGGACGGCTCCCCGGCGCTCTCCCGAGCCCCCTTGACCACCAGCTCGGCCGTCAAGGGAGAGGGCTTCTCCTTCAGCCTCGAACCCCTTGAACCCCGAACTGCGGCGAGTGTCTGATCCATACGGTATCCTGGAGTTCGTCCGATGATGGGGCCTCCCCTGATCGCCCCGAAGCCCAAGCCCCTGCAATCACGACCACGACCGGCTGAGCCCGATTCGAACTCTCGCCGACGGAGTCTCTTTCCGATGAACCCCCTGGCCCGACCCAAATCCGGCGAGCCGCTGGCCGAGACGATCGCCCACACGCCGGCCTACGTCCCTCGGCCGAATGCCGACGGGTCGGAGCCTCTCGCCGTGGAGCCCCCTCCGATGCCCGATCGCGATCGCTCCCCCCAATCGAACGGCCGGCTGAGCGAACGCTACTTCTTCGGCTCGGGCGACCGACCGCTCGACGGCTACACCATCAAGCGCGCCATCGGCCGAGGCGGCTTCGGCGAGGTCTACTACGCCGTCTCCGACGCCGGCAAGGATGTCGCCCTGAAGCTCCTGCTGCGCAACGTCGAGATCGAGAAACGCGGTGTCCAGCAGTGCATGAACCTCAAAAGCCCTCACCTGATCACCATCTTCGACATGAAGACCACCGACGAGGGTGACACCTTCGTCGTCATGGAATACGTCCCTGGCCCGAGCCTCGCCCAGATCCTCGAACAGCATCCCGACGGCCTTCCCATCCACGAGGCCCGGATGTGGCTCAAGGGCTTGGTCGACGGCGTCTCGTACCTGCACGACCACGGCATCGTCCACCGAGACCTCAAGCCGGCCAACCTGTTCCTCGAAGAGGGGGTCGTGAAGATCGGCGACTACGGCCTCTCGAAGTTCATCGCCAACACCGCCGAGGCCGGGCACTCGGCCAGCGTCGGCACCTGCCACTACATGGCCCCCGAGATCTCGACCGGCAAGTACCAGAAGCCGATCGACATCTACGCCATCGGCATCATCATCTTCGAGATGCTCACCGGCCGCGTCCCGTTCGACGGCGAGACGCCCCACGAAGTCCTGATGAAGCACCTGACCTCCCGGCCCGACCTCTCCCCCTTGCCCGAACCTTACCACTCGATCGTCACGAGAGCCCTGGCCAAGGACCCGACCCGACGACCCCAGAACGCCGTCGAGCTGCTCGTCCCCGAAGACGCGCCGAAAGCCCCCGACATGCGCTTCATCGGCGAGGGGAAATCGAGCCCCGCCGGGCCGATTCCCGTGGCCGAACCGGTCCCGGTTCCCACTCCCGATCCGCAGGCCCCGCGCGAGCAGGAGGACGTCCTGCACATCGGCGAGGAAGACTCGGTCCTCTACATCGGCCCGAACACGATGCCCCCCCGGCCGCTTCGCGGTCGAGGCTGGTTCCGCCCCCGGTTTGGCCGCCAGGCCCGCCGGACCCCGGCCCCGGCCTCCCGATTGGCTTCGAGACGGCCGAGCGATCGACCCGCCCGGTCAAACCCGGCAATGGCCCGTCGCCAGGCGACGCCGACCCCGATCACGCCGCCCGCCTTGCCGAGCCCCCGGATCCGGGTGGCCGAGGCCGCCACCTCGATGCTCGTCACCGCGCCGGTCTGCCTGTTGCTGGCGATCCCCCTGGTCGCCCTGATGAGTGACGGCAAGGACGGCGCGACCCTGGCCGGGCAAACCGGGGTTCTGGTCGGGGCCTCGTTGCTCGGCGCCTGGAGCTTGCTGATCCCGACGAAGTTCTGGGAAGGCCGAGCGATCGACCCGGCCACTCGTCGTTTCACGCTCGGGGCCATCGGCATGGCCGTCGGCGCCGTCCTGATGACGGCCGTCGACTGGACCAACCTCGACCTGCCCAGGAACTTCGTTCGATTCGCCGAGAGCGACCCGGTTGACCTCTGGACCGGCCTGACCGGCCTGGCGGCGACCCGGGTCGCCGCCATCGGCCCCTTGTTCTACTTCGGCCTGGTCTTCGCGCTCGGCCCGTGGTCGAAGCTGGTCGCCCGCGACCGTCGCCGGCGGCTCCGGGTCTGGCCGGTGATCTGGACCGGCTTGCTCGGGTTCATCGTTGCCCAGGTCGTGCCGGCTCCGGTGGCGATGGGGGTCGCCTCGGTCATGCTCATCACCATCGTGCTGCAACTGGTCAGCCCCCGCAGCGAGGAGGCGGCCCGCTACTCCCAGTTCGTCGCGGCCCGACGGGCCTGACCTCCTCTCCCGGCCGCCGATTCGCACCCGATCGACCGATTTGACTCAAGCTTGGCCGTTCGAAAGCGAATTTCTTTCTGAGCGAATGATCACCTGGGCGGACTGCTCCGCCCTCTCGGCCGGGGCGAGTCGACGCTGGGGACCAGCGCGGCCCCTCGCCTTCGGCACAGGTAAGGACCGTCTCACGATGAACCGGATCGCCCTGAGCATTGCCCTGGCCCTCGGCCTCGCCGCGGGCTTGCCGGCTTCGGCCGACCGGCCCTCCCCTGGCGCCGAGGTGCGGCCGGTGTCGCTCCCCTCCTGGTTTGCCGATCTCTCCGAAGGGGCCGTCACCCCTCGGGGCGACTTCGAGCCCGACGGCGGCCTGATCGTGGCCAAGGGGCGCCGCTCGTACAGCGAGGAACGCGCCCTGAGCGATGCCCGAACCCTGCTCGAACAGACCGTGGCCGAATGGCTTGCCCCCGACATCCCCGAGGGTTGGCCTTTGCCCGAGGAGCAGGTGGACGCCCTGATCCTCGACCAGCACGTCGAGCCGATCGTGCTCGACCTCGACCGCCTCGGCCTCAGTCTGGCCGGCGATCCCGAGGCGGCCTTGCCCCAGGTCCTCCACGTCGCCGCCGTGCGGGCCGAGCTTTCCCCCGACCATCGCGAGGCGTTCCTCGACGTCTACCGACGCGAGGTCGGTGTCCGTCGCCTGACCCTGCTCGGTGGGCTCGTCGGCTTCGTCCTGACCTGCCTGGCGATCCTCGCCCTCTACATCCGGGCCGACGAGGCAACCCGAGGCTACTACACCCCTCGCCTCCGGGTCGTCGCCCTCGCCTCGGCCGGGGCGGCCGGAGCCGTCATCGCTCGGTGGGTTCTCGGTTGATCGTAATGGCGAAACGTGCTTGTGTGTTAATGGGTTGAGGGCCTGCCTTCCGACTTCGGAGGGCAGGCCCTTGGCTCGTGAATCGGGCGTCCGGACGATCAGCAGGGAATCAAGGGGCGTTCCCCATCCGCCGCCGCTGGAGACGCTCCAGCAGGGCAGGGTCGATTTGCAACGACGAGTCGCCTCGGGAGGCCCCCGACGCGTTGTTGATGGCGGCCTTGTCCATGATCGGGGCCAGCTCACCGTCGGGCAGACGCATCATCTTCGAGCCGTCGGCCTGCGTGATGATCTGTGTCCCGTCCGGCAGCGTTGTGACGGTTCCGTCCGGCGTGGCGCCTCCCGGAGCCGGAGCGGATCCGGGAGCCGGGGCCGCGCGCGAGGCCCCCGGTGGGACCGTCGTCGTCCCCGGGCCGTTGACGCCGGGAATTGTGACTCCCTGCGGCAAGACGAACCCGGGAGGGGGCGTGATTCCCGAATTGCCGACCGCATTCGGGGGCATCACGCCACCCGGCGGAACGATTCCGGGAGGCGGGATGGCCGCTGCTCCTCCGGGACCGATCGTGCCGGGAGCCGGCGCGGTCGGCCTGGCCGAGGGCGGTTGCACCGTTCGGCCGTTGATCATCAACGAGGCCGAGTCGGGCGAGCCGAGCAGGGGGGAGACGGTCTGGAAGTTCAGATCCTCAGGGGCCGACGGGTGAACGGCATCCATCTGGATCTGCTGATTGATGGCGTTCGGGTACGGCGTCGTCCCCGGGGCTCCGGGAATCGGGTAGGGGCCTGGTGCCTGTGCGGCAGAGGGCGCCTGCTGAGGCGGAACCTGGCCGCTTCGTTGTGTGGCAAAGCCGCCGCCGAAGCCGGGATTGGCCTGCATGACCTGTCCCTGTCCCTGGCCGTAGCCTTGCGGGTATCCGGCCGGCGAGGGGGCGGCGGTCGGAACGAGCTGGGAGTCGGGGGCGGGGGCCTCGGCCTGGGCGGTCTGGGTCGCGTCTCGCCGGAGCGA
The DNA here is from genome assembly GCF_009177065.1 of Tautonia marina. Taxonomy (NCBI): domain Bacteria; kingdom Pseudomonadati; phylum Planctomycetota; class Planctomycetia; order Isosphaerales; family Isosphaeraceae; genus Tautonia; species Tautonia marina. The sequence continues at coordinate 125,901 of NZ_WEZF01000013.1, read as the reverse complement.
TTCGACCCAGCTCCACATGGCCCGGTACTCGGGCGAGTTCGGGTTGGTGAGGATTGCCTTCTGGTCCGGGCCGTGCGGCATGATCGCGTTGATCAACAGCAAGCTGTGCCCCGGATTCGTTCGGTCGATCAGGCCGAGCGTCGCGTCAAGGTTTGTGCGAACGAGCATCGCGTTGGTCAGGTCCTTCGGATCGCGGGCCCGGATGAGCCGGAAGTTGCGATCGGAGGTTTCATCGTGACAGCTCGCGCAACGGACCTGAAGCACGCGGTGGACCGTCTGCCCGTACTCCTGGAAGCGGCGCACGGCGAGCGGCTCGGGCAGGTCGAAGACGACCGGAGGAGGAATCCGCCCCTTGAAGGCCCGAAGCTGCCCAAGGACCGAGACATCCAGCTCTCTCGGCTCGTTACCGCCCCGGCCGGCGTTGGCTCCGGTGCGGACGACCCCCGAATCGCGGGCCCCCTGGTCGCGGCTGGCAATGCTCAGGTTGCGAAGCATGTTCTTGGCCGTGACGTCGTCGGGGCTCCACGTAAGCAGGGCCTGGAGCTGCTCGGCGGCCTCGGCCTGCATGCCGTGGGTCAGACACCAGCGAGCCAGACGAAGGTTCTCGTCCGGGTCGCGGTCGGGCAGGTGGTCGCGCTGGTACTCGTACGCCTCGCGGAGCGAACCGAGGCGTTGCTCGACCTCGGCCTTCGGAATGCGGATCTGGCCGATGTCGAGGGTAATAATGTGGTCGAGACGATCCTCGGTGGCGGGTCCATCGAAGATCTTGACGTTGCCGTCTTTCATCAGAAGCACCGTCCGAGACGGTGCCGTGGCCTCCCCCTCGGGCGAAGCCAGGGACGACGGAGGCGCCGCGAGCGATCCCTCGGCCGGCGCCAGGTCGGCGGGCAGGCCGTCGTCCGAGACCGATTGCGCGGCCGAGGGGACGGGCGGGGGCCCGGCCACGGCCACGATCGGTAACGCGGACACGGCGACGCCCAGGCCGACGACGATGGAGGAGATATGGTTGGACATGGTGGCCGGACCCTATCGTCCCCCTTAAAATCCGTCAAGGCGAGCCGAGCCCAGTTCCGGACCCCGCCCTCGACGGGCCGATCCGGCCGATTCCAAGGGCTCGGGACCGCCCCTGCGTGCCGGACGCGTTCCGAGGCCAACCAAACCCCCTGACCACCGCGATCGACTGCCCGAAGGACCCGCGCCATGACCGACCGCTCTGCCTTGCTCGACGATTACCTCGGCCGCCCGGTCGTCGTGGATCTGACCTCGCCGTTCGTCTGCATCGGCACCCTGGCCGAGGCCGACTCCGCCTTCCTCGACCTCCGCGACGCCGACCTGCACGACCTCCGCGACGGCCGATCGACCCGCGAGATCTACGTCGTCGACACCGCCCGGCTCGGCATCCGCCGCAACCGGGCTCGGGTCCTGATCCGCCTCGATGAAGTGGTGGCCCTGACCTTGCTGGAAGATGTTTCCGAAGCATGACGGCGGGGTTGTGCTGAAACACGATCGCGTGTACGTGTGTTCGATTTCACGACTGAGGAGATGATTGTGGACGACGATCTTGATGCGATGCCGGGCGGTGGTTCTGCGGCGGGGGGGCGAGGGTTCCTGATTGCCGGGGCCGTGGTGGCGGTGCTGGTGGTGGCGGCAATCGCGGGGCGATCGCTGATGCCGCCGGGGCCGGGAGGTGGAGGAGGATCGACCGAAGGGGTGGTGGCCGAGGGGAAGCGGCTGTTCGAGTCGCGGTGCTCGTCCTGCCACGGCAACTCGGGGCGGGGAGACGGGCCGATCGCTCAGGGGCTTTCGGGGCCGGGCCCCGGCGACCTGACCGACGATGATTGGAAACACGGCGACCAGCCCGATCAGGTGATCGCCGTCATCGCCAAGGGGATTCCCGGCACCCAGATGGCCGGTTGGGATTCGGCCTTCGACGAAGGGCAGATCCGGGCGCTGGCGGCTTACATGTACCGCCTGGCCGGTCGGGAGGTGCCGGAGGAATTGCAGAGGGAACAGGCAGAGTGAGGCGGGAGGCATGGTTCGGATTTCCCTGCGGAATGCACCAGCGGGCGGCGCGGGGGAATCCGTCTTGGACGAGGCCGAAACGGGTTCGGCGGTGCTCCATCGGGACGGCTCGGGCCGTCCCATCAGCGTTTCAACGGATCAAGAAGGAATCGGGGTGGTCGGCCGCGGTTGCGGTCGGGAACCGGCTCAGGGCGTTTTGGGGGTGACGACGGCGTCGGCCTCGATCTCGACGAGGGCCTCGGGGGTCATCAGGCGGGAGACCTCGACCATGGTGGTGGCCGGTCGGATGGCGGCGAAGATCTCGGCGTGTTCCTCGGCGATCTCGGGCCAGTGGTCGAGGTTGGTGACGTAGATCCGGGTCCGGATCACGTCGGAGGCCGAACCGCCGAGGGCCTCGATGCTGGCCAGAATGATCGCCAACGCCCGGCGGGCCTGCGCCCCGGCGCTGGGCGCGAGCGAGCCGTCGGCCTCCAGGCCGAGCGTGCCGGTGACGGCGATGGTCGAGCCGATTCGGACGGCCCGCGAGTAGCCGACCTTCGGCTCCCACGGCGAGCCGGTCGAGGCGAGGTGCCGGGGGCCGTGGGTCGAGACGCTGACGTGGACACTCTGACGCATCGGGGAAGCGCTCCGGGCGAGTCAATCGGGTCAAAAGGCAACCAGGGACCGGCAACGGCGATGACGAAATTCCTGGGAAGCGGAGAAACCGAAAATCGTTCGGTGTGTCGGTCGATTGACAGGGATCGGGGGGGATTCCGGTTGCTGGACAGGCGTTGTGGCCGTACGATCGTGGTCAAGGATGGCCGGATCTCCCGTCGATCGGGCCGAACATTGCATGTTGTTACTGCTTGGGACAGGTGGCCGCGATGGCGGATTTCGCAACGAAGATTGAAGACCTGACGCCGGGAACCGGGCCGGAGGCCAAGGCGGGTCAGACCGTGTCGGTGCATTATGTGGGGACGCTCGAAGACGGCACGAAATTTGATAGTTCTCGAGATCGTGGTCAACCGTTTGCCTTTGCACTCGGGGCCGGCCAGGTGATTCGAGGCTGGGACGTCGGGGTGGCCGGCATGCAGGTCGGCGGGCTTCGGAAACTGACGATCCCTCCTGAGGAAGGATACGGCGCCCGAGGGGCCGGGGGAGTGATTCCTCCGAATGCCACCTTGATCTTTGAGGTCGAACTGCTTGGCATCAAGTAAGTCAGTGGTTCGGTAGATTGGTTTGACGTGGTCACCTTGGTTCGGCATCGTCTCCAGGGCGAGTTCCAGACGCCGCGGTGCCGAACAAGACGGCTTGCAGCCCTCATTCATCTCCCAAGCAACCCCAAGGCGGCGGTGCTCTCTCCGCCCCGCCCTGTCGCCGAGGCAACGATGTCCGAGAACAACGGGCGAGCGACCGGCGATCATGTCGAGGCGCTCAGGAAGTTTCTGGACGCGAGAGCGACCGGTTTGTGGTCGTACCATGACAACCGGCTGGAGCTGGTGGCCTTCGCCCCGGCGCCGGACATGCCCGACGAGGTGGCGAGTCGGTTCCAGGATGCCTCGCGCGAGGTCTCGCTCGACCGGACCGATCTGGGGATCGTCAACGCGGTGGTCGAACAGGCCGCGTCGATCTCGGTGGCCGGTCGCTTGCCGGTCGAGGTCGGTTCGGGCTACTGGCTGCGGGCCTTCGGGGCCGAGCGGTCGGTGGCCGTACCGATCTTCGGACCCGAGGGCCGGATTGCGGCCGTGCTGTCGGCGGCCTTGCCCACGCTCGGGCCCCCCGATGATGAGGAGGTGGTGGAGCTGATCCGCCATCACGGCACCGGGTGATTGGGGGTGGGGGCCATCATCGCTTCAATCTCGTCCGGTTCCGAGGGCAAGGCGGCGCTGAGCTTCACCAGACCATCGGCGGTGGCCAGGTAGTCGTCTTCGATCCGAACGCCGAGCAGTTCGTCTGCAAGGTAGATGCCAGGCTCGATCGTGAAGACGGCCCCGGCGGGGATCGGCTGGCGGGTGCTGCCGACGTCGTGGACGTCCATGCCCAGCCAGTGCCCGATGCCGTGAACGAAGTGGCGGTCGAGCGTCTCGCCCTCGGCGTCTCGGAGCGGGCTGCTTCGCATGCAATCGGCGGCGGCGCGCTGGAGGTCGGCCAGGGTGGTCTTGCCCGGTTCGAAGGCGGCCTCGGCGGCGCGCTGGGCGTCGAGGACGAGCTGGTAGACGGCGCGCTGGCGGTCGGTGAAGCGGCCGGAGACGGGATAGGTGCGGGTCAGGTCGGCGGCGTAGGCATTGAACTCGGCCCCGATGTCGATGACGACCAGGTCGCCGTCCGCCATCTGCCGCCGGTTGGCGTGGTAGTGGAGGATGACGCTGTTCGGCCCTGAGCCGACGATCGAGGCGAAGGCCGGGCGCTGGGCTCCGTTGCGGGTGAAGGCGTACTCGAGCGCCCCCTGGGCCTCGTACTCGAAGGCCCCCGGCCGGATGACGCGGGCGGCGTCGCGGTGGGCCTCGATGGTCATGTCGATCGCCTCTTGAATGAGGGCCTGCTCGGCCTCGGACTTGAGGAAGCGGAGCGTGGCCATCGCGCCGGCAAGGTCTTGCAGGCGAAGCTCGGGCACGAGCTGTTCGAGGCGGGCCTGGAAGCGTCCCTCGGCCGAGTGCTCGGCGTTGCGGCCTCGGGGCAGATGGGTGAACAGGACGGGGGGATCGGCGTCATCGGAGCCGGGAGCGGGGTTGGCTTCGGTGGGGGAGAGGCCGAGGGCGGCGGTGAGCTGGGCGTCGAAGTCGCTCAGCGGCAGGGCGTCGTCGAGGCCAAAGCGGGCGGCGGTCTCGGGGCCGGGGACGATCTGGGGGCCGCTCCAGCGCTCGGCGAACGGGCTATAAGGCGGCAGGAAGACGACGGCCCGAGGATCGGCGTCGGGAACGTCGGGCGGGGGAGGCTCGATCAGGAGCAAGGCCCCCGGCTGGTCGATGCCGGTGAGGTAGAGGAAGTCGTTCCGCTGGCGGAAGCGGAGGTAGTCTTCGACCGGAGGCTCGGCCCCCTGGACGACGACCGGCCCCGAGGCGCCGAGGGTGTCGATGAGCCGTTGCCGACGCTCGGCGTACTCAGCCGTGGGGATGCCCCCCTCGGCCGGTTCCTGTCGAGCCATCGCGGCCGGCGGGGAGATGCCCGCCCCGAGCCAGGCCAGAAGCAGGACGGCCGCAAGGCCCAGGCGGTTCGACGGACGCAGGAAGGTCATCGACGAATTCCTCTGTCTTGATGATCGCGAAGGCCCCTCGGGCCTGAGGCGGAACGCGGGGGGAGGGCCGATCTGGCCGGTCGGTTCGATGGTAGCCTTCCGGAACCCGGTCGGCCAGAGGAGGGCTGAACGGGCGGCGATCGGGACCGGCTCGGGAGGCGAGCGGTTGGGCGCGGGTCGATCGAGGGGGAAGGGGAGGTCAGGAGCGATCGAGGGGAGCGTTCGGGCCTCGGGGGGCGTCGATCGGGCGGCCGGAGGGGGGCGAAGGGGCCTCGGACGCGGGGCGAGCGGTTTCGGTGCGCCCGTCGGTGCGCCCCAGGGTGCGCGGATCGGGGGAGGAGGAGGCATCGGGCGAGGGATTGCGGATCTCGCTGGCCAATTGAGGGTTACGGCGATCTTCGGGCGAGGATTCGGGGGCCGGAGGCGGTTCGTTTCGGGAATCGGGCGGGGGAGGGACGTAGGCGGGACGCTCGGCGTGATGCGTGTGGGAGGTTTGCATCATCTTCTGCTCGCGGGCGTCGTTTTTCGAGCGTTCGGAACGGAGGCGGGTCAGGGCGTTGAGGGATTTGTGGAAGTCGCGGAAGGCGTCGCGGCGGTAACGGTGGCGGAGTTGACCGTCCTTGGTCGTATCGACGAGCGAGGCAACCTCGATGGCCTCGGCCTCGGGGCGGTCGAGGTCGTCCCAGACGAGCGGGCGGAGGGTTTCGAGCCGGGTGATGGTGGCGGTGACGAGGGCGAGCAGGCGGGAGCGGGCGTCGGGGCCTGAGGGAGTGCCGGCGGTGGGGAAGTAGGCGAGACGGGCATCGCTCCAAAGGTGGGCGCTGTCGGAGGAGTCGTCGGGGGCGGGGCGCAGGGGAGCCTGGCCGAGCAGGTGCATGGCCATCGTCAAGTCAGGACTTGTCCATCCCTGGCCGGAAGCGATGAGGGTTTGAAGCATGCGCCAGTGGCGGAGCATCCAGTCGATGCCGAAGGCGGTTTCATGAAGATCGGCGATGACAGAGGCCGGATCTTTGGGGAGATCCTGGGCGCGGCGTCGGACGGCGTGCTGCTTGCGTTCACGCCAGTCGCGCAGGGCGAGGCGGGCGGCGGGTTTGAGGTGGGCTTCCTCGGCATCGACGCAACGGAGGTAACGAACATATTCGATGGCGGCGGAGGCGATGAGGGCTTCCTCGGGAGGGGTTTCGGGCATGTCCTTGCTCGTCCAGGAGGCGACGAGCACTTCCATGCGCTGGCGTTCCTCGTCGCAGAGGGGACGCCTGGCGGTCAGGCCGTGGGTGAGGGCGTTGGCGGACGGGTCGGGGTGGCGATCGTGGGTGGGGTGGCTCATGGGAGGAATTGCCGTGTTGAAGATGTTCAAGGGTTGTGGACGCGCTGATTGCAACAACGGGCGGGCTTGACGGTCGATCCGGGGCCGAGTCGAAGGGAAGTCTGAAGCGCACGGATCAAGGGCCCCATGATGAGATCATCGGGGGAATTGGCCGTGTTAAGCACTTTTTTCCCGGAGCGGGACCAAAACGTGGGGGCGGCGGAGCGGAGCGTGGTGGCAGATCTTGGCGAAGGGGAATCGGATCGCACGAGCGTTGCGAGGGCTCCCGGGGGTTCGGCCAGATGTTTTGAGAAATCGATGGATCTGGTTCTGGCGGATCGGCTGATGCTTTTGTAGGCTTGGCTGTGGTGGGTTCTTGGGTGAGTGACCGGATCGACCCAGAGGGCAGCATCATGTCCAGTTTCCATTCCGATCCGCGATCGAAGTATCTGGCAACACTTGGGGTGCCTGTGAACACGAAGCAGCAGCTTCACCAGACCCTCGGTCTCGTCAACGGGAAGAACGTGGTGAACCACGCGATTGAACGATGCAAGAAACGGGCGGCTTCGCAAAAACAAGCTGATTTCTATAACAGTTGGTCCTGTCATGTGCCGACGATTTCCAACGTGCTTGATGAAGTGGAGAAGGTGGTCAAGGAACTGGATTTGCCCTCGGACTGGGAGGCGAAGCTGCGGAAGGAAATCAAGGATGTTTATGATGAGCACTCGGTCGACAGTCCGACGATTATTGGTTAGGACGGTTGCCGATTGCGTGGAGTGTCGGGGAACGGAGCCCCCTTCCCTGGCCAGCGGCCACCGGCTCCCGAGCGAGCGGGGGCGGAGGGAGGGGAGAGGGTGGTGGCGACCCCTTCGGGCACGGTGGCTTGCGGGGATCGAAGGGGGAAACGCTCGGGCGTTCAATCAGGAATGAGAGAAATTAATGACGAGTGATAGAGGAGGTCGTTTTGTGAAGAGAACCTTTAATGTGGAATCTCCAGGGCTCGCGTTCGTGTTGTTGGGTGTGGGGCTTGTGATGACGAGCGTCTTGCCGGTGGGGCCGTGGCTCCGGGTCGGGATTCCGTTGGGGAGGGTTCTGATCGTGTTGGCGACGGTGGTCGCAGCCCGTTCGTGGCATCGTCTGGGATCGAAGATGGTGATTGTGTTGGGGGTGTTGGAGCTGGGATTCAACCTTCTTTCGATGGTGATCGGAGCGGTGATGTACGTGGTGGTGGTGCTGATGGTGGGGGGATGGAATGTGAAGTAGGGGGAATGTTTTTGACGCCGGGGGATGAGGCTCGGCTCGGCGGGAACTGGGGCCAGGGGCATCGAAGACCTGGAGTTTGTCCGCGGTTCGGGTGGGGCGATCCGGTTGATCGGAAACCGCTTGAGCTTGAATGGATCGGGGGTGTGAGGGATGATGGTGACGAGGGCATGAGGTTGTTTTGATAGGATGGTCCGAGTGCGAGGAAGGGAGGGTCGTCATGCCGAAAGATCAGGCCCAAATCGAGCGGGAGATTCTCGCGGAGATCGGGGAGCGACGCGCCGCGGGGCTGAAGGCGAACGCCTGCTCGCGGGTGTGCGGAGTGCTGATTCGGCAGGGGAGTGACTGGGACAAAGCGTTTGAGCATATCTCGGATCACTTCAGGAAGAATCCCGACAAGCCGTCGCACCTGCTGTTTCACAAGAAGTATCGGACCAAGGAGGCGCTTCGGCAGTTGCTTTTGCGGGCGGCGTCGGGGCCGAGCGAGATCAAGGTGACCAAGTTGAAGGTCCACGGCGACCACCTGGGGAAACCGGCGATTGAGATTGTGCGCGAGTTCCGCGAGCCGATCGGCGAGAGCCCGTCGTACACGCGCCTGCGGATCTTTCTCGATGTTCAAGGGAATCTGATCACGGCCTATCCGGGGGAAGCGTGAGGCCCCGGAGCAGAGGAGTGGGAGGGGTTGGGATCAGGGCTTACCGGCGGGGCCGAAGTTTTTTGGCTTCCTCTTGCGATCTGGTCTGGGATTCGCAGTAATGTCGGGCCGAGGATTCTCCTCGATCGAGGGGACGGGGTGCGAGCGGAACTCGGGTCGGAAGGGGGCAGTCCGTGACGGACGATCGCAGGCCCACGGTAAGCCCGAGAAGGGCGTTGGGGATGATCCTGGCGAACCTGGGGGCGCTGGGGGTGCTGGTGGCGCTGTTTGTCGGCATGTTCGTTGGCATGAGCGCCTTTACGATGACCTACGGCGAAGGGTGGTCGTACTTCAGCAAGAGCTCGGAGACCTGCATCAACTGTCACATCATGGACGACCACTTCGACTCGTGGGTGAAGAGCAGCCACGGGCATGTGGCCTCGTGCGCCGATTGCCACCTGCCGCATGACAAGATTCATGGCCTGATTGCCAAGGCGGACAACGGGTTCTTTCACTCGTGGGCCTTCACGTTTCAGAATTTTCATGAGCCGATCCGGATCAAGCAGCGCAACCTGACGAATCTGCTGAATAACTGTATCGACTGCCACAGCGACACCGTCCATGAGATGCTGCCGACCGAGCCGGGGGGGGACATGATGTCGTGCGTCCACTGCCACGCCGAGGTGGGGCACGCCACCTGGCGGCGGCGATGACCGGGCCGCCGAACGCGATGGCAGACCAGGATGGTTGTGATCGACGCTCGCCTCGCCCATCGACCTGATCGAGCGCAAACCAGACGCGGAGGATGGCTCATGGCCTCGCAGCCCGAATCGAACGTGGGACCCGACTTGCCCCGCCCCGCCCGACGCCGGCGCAACCTGGTGCTGGTTGCCATCGCGGGCGGAGCGGCGATCGGTACCTTTCTTGCCGCGGCCCTGGCCGTGTCGATCTTCGAGCGCAAGAACGAGGCGCGCACCCCGTACGTGGTGACCGTCCCGGTGGATGAGGACACGACCGACCCGGCCGTTTGGGGGGCCAACTGGCCGAGCCAGTACGAGGGGTTCATGCGGACCTTGGAAGACGGCCGGACCCGTTACGGCGGTTCCAGCGCCATCCCGAAGCAGAAGCTTGACCAGGACCCCTGGCTCCGCCTGATGTGGGCCGGCTACGCCTTCTCGATCGACTACCGAGAGGCAAGAGGACATGCCTACATGCTGCTTGATCAGGAGCAGACCGAGCGGGTGACGCAGCGTCCGCAGCCGGGGGCCTGCCTGCACTGCCATTCGTCGGTGATTCCGGCCTACCGAGCCCTCGGTGACGGCGACGTGATGGAAGGGTTCCGCAAGCTCTGCGCGATGTCCTACGAGGAGGCGCGTAATGTGACCGACGAGCACGGGGACCTGCTCATCAACCACCCGGCCAACTGCGTCGATTGTCACGTGCCGAACACGATGGAGCTGCGTGTGACCCGCCCGGCCTTTATCAAGGGGATTGCGGCCCTGATGAAGAAGGAACGCGGGATTGATGACTACGATGTGAACCGCGATGCCACGCGGCAGGAGATGCGCACCTTCTCCTGCGCCCAGTGCCATGTCGAGTATTACTTCACGCCCGAGGAGAAGCTGGTCACCTATCCGTGGTCGAACGGATTGAAGATTGAGGAGATCGAATCGTACTACGATGAGATTGGGTTTGCGGACTGGACCCATGAGGTGACCGGCGGCAAGATGCTCAAGGCGCAGCATCCGGAGTTCGAGCTGTGGAGCCAGGGGACGCACGCGAAGGCAGGGGTCTCGTGCGCCGACTGCCACATGCCGTACAAGCGCGAGGGGGCGATGAAGGTTTCCGATCATCATGTGCGCAGCCCCTTGCTGAATGCGTCGCGGTCGTGCCAGGTCTGCCACAACGTGCCCGAGGACGAGCTGCTCGACCGCGTGCACACGATCCAGGATCGGACCCGGTCGCTGCTCGATCGCTCGGCCGAGGCGCTCACGGCGACGATTGAATCGATCGCCGCCGCCCGCGAAGCCGGGGCCGGGGAGGAGGAGCTGGCCGAGGCGATCGCGTTGCAGCGTCGGGCGCAGTTCCGGATCGACTTCGTGTTCTCCGAGAACTCGATGGGCTTCCACGCCCCTCAGGAAACCGCTCGGGTGCTGGCCGAGGCGATTGACTACGCCCGGCAGGGGGAAATCGCGGCCCGCACGGTCGCCCCGACGCTCGATCGGCAACCGTTGCCCGAGCCGACCGTCGAGGGGGTCACGCCGACCGAGGAGGCACCTCCTGGGCCGTATGAACACCCGGTTCGGCAGGGGCGGCAGCCCGATTGAGGGGAGTCCGTATCGCACGGCATGCTCGGAGGGCGCCGGGGTCAGGATGACCTGAGCCACCCCATCGGGATGTCAGGAGACCCGTGCGGGAAAAGGGGGCGTGATGAGCCGGCTCTGGGACGATCCGCCGCTGAAGCCCGACGGTTCGCTCGATTATGCTCGGCTGACCCTGGGCGAAATCTGTGAAGATGTGACCGAATCGCTGATGGATCGGGTGTTCAATGGCGGCGATGCGGGGCTGGTGCCGTTCCTGGATGCGTTGCCCGAGGCGGATGCGATACCGGCGGGGGCGCCGGTGCCGGAAGGGCTGGTCGGGTTGATGGAGGAACTGCTCCGGCGGGAGGGGGAGGACCCGGCGTTTGGCAGCCCTGGGACGCGGGAGGTGCTGGGGCGGGTCGTCCGAGCCTTGCAGGAGGAGGCGCGAAGCCCGGCCTGAGCGCACCCGACGGCAAGACAGATCGGCTGGGATCGCCTGGGCAGGCCGATTCTCAAAGGACTCCTGGGGGCAAGGAGGAGGAGGGGGCGGAATACGGTAGGTGATTGAGGGGGATCGACGGGTTGATCGTGTTCCGGGTGTTGCTCGTCAGCCGTCGGGTGGATTTCGACGAGATCGCTCGGGGAAGCTGGCAGACGATCCTGCCTGTCCGTATCCTCGGCGGGTGACGCGCAGCGTGGAGTTCGGTTCGGACCGTTTCGCTCATTCCAAAATCATTGTCCGGGAAGTCAATCCGATGGGAATCGCCGAATTCAAGAACCGCGTGACATCTGCCGAAGAACTCGCGGAGGTGATCGGCTCGCCGAGCGAGCTGGTGATCAAGAAGCAACTGGCGGAACTCGATGGCCACATGAGACGGTTCATTGCCGAATCGCCGTTCCTTCTGATCGGTACCGTCGGCCGGGACGGGTCGTGCGACGTCTCCCCGCGTGGCGATGCGCCCGGAAGCCTGGCGGCTGTCCGGGACTCCCGGACCCTGCTGATCCCCGAGCGGCGCGGGAACCGCCGCGCCGACAGCCTGCGAAACATCATCGAGACCGGTCGCGCGGCCCTCTTGTTCCTGATTCCTGGGATGGGCGAGACCCTTCGCGTCAACGGCCGGGCGTGTGTGATCCGCGATGATGAGGTGCTCGCGCCCCTGGCGGTCGAGGGCAAGACACCCCTGGTTGGGGTCGTCATCGAGGTCGAGGAATGCTTTTTCCAGTGCGCGAAGGCCCTCATCCGGTCGAAGCTGTGGGAGCCGAGCGCGACCGACCACGCGTCATCGTTGCCGACGCTTGCCGAAATCCTCGTCGATCAGACCGGGATCGAGGGACAGACGGTGGGATCGCTGAGTGAAGCGATTGAGACTTCCTATAAAAATCACCTTTATTGATGGGGCGTTTCGAGACTGCCGCGGATCCTTTCGGCGATGTCGAGTCGGGGTCGATGCGGGATGGCCGCTCCTGTCTGGGAGGCAGATGGCAGGGATCGCCTGGGCGGGCCGACTTTTGGGACTCCTGGGCGAGAGGAGGAGGAGGGGGCAGGATGCGGCACGTGATTGGGGTGGGGATCGACGGGCTGATCGTGTTCTGGGTGTTGCTGGTCGGGCCGTTCTGCTGGATCTTGCGCGATGGACTCGGGCCGGATGCGGTGGAGAGTCAGGGGATGTTGGCGGTGTCGCGATGGCTTGGGACCTTCTTCTGGGGGCCGGTGCTCGGGGGCCTGGTGGCGTTGCGGCTGATCGCGAGGTGGCGCTTCGGGGCTTGAGGAGGGGGAGTCGGTGGCGACTGGCCTCTCGTCGGCGGGAACGGCCGCGATGCGCGATGGGTTGCGCTCGGGATCGGTGCCGGGACCTCGTGACGACGCCCCGAACCCGGGCCGCGACGCAGGGGTCTGGAGGCGTGGGGCGTGATTGGGTCGGAAGCGCACCGGACGGGCGGCTTGAGGGAGGGACCATGATGAGCACGCTGCAACGACTCGCGGATCGAGGGCTCATCCGGCCCCCACGATGGCTGCCGAACAACGTCATGTACGAGACGATCATGGGGTCGGTCGCCTATGGCGTCTCGTCGGACACGAGCGACATGGACGTGTACGGCTGGGCGATCCCGCCGAAGGAGGACATCTTCCCGCACCTCCGGGGGGAGATCCCCGGCTTCGGCAAGACGGCCAAACGCTTCGAGGTGTTTCAGGAGCACCACGTCGAGGATCGGGATGCCCTGGCCGGGCACGGGAGGATGTATGACCTGTCGATCTTCGGCATCGTCAAGTTCTTCCAGCTGGCGATGGAGAACAACCCGAACATCATTGATAGCTTGTTCACGCCTGCAACCTGCGTATTGCACAGCACGAGGGTTGGGAACCTTGTGCGGGAGAACCGGAGGCTGTTTCTGCACAAAGGGGCCTGGCCGAAGTTCAAGGGGTATGCCTACAGCCAGTTGCACAAGCTGACGATCAAGCAGCCGCAGGGGAAGCGGGCCGAGCTGGTCGCCGAGCACGGCTACGACACGAAGTTCGGCTACCACGTGGTGCGCCTGATCGGCGAGGTCGAGCAGATCCTGCTCGAAGGGGACATCGACCTGCAGCGGAACAACGACCAGCTCAAGGCGATTCGCCGGGGCGAGTGGTCCGAGGATCGGCTCCGACAGTGGTTCGCCGAGAAGGAGTCGCACCTGGAGCGCCTCTACGCCGAGAGTCCCCTGCCGCCCGTCCCCGACGAGCCGAGGCTCCGGGCCTTGCTCCTCTCGGCCCTGGAGGAACATTATGGCAGCCTGGAGGGCTGCGTCGTGAACCCGGATCGGGCGGTGGAGGCGCTGCGGAACATCCAGGCCGAGCTGGAGCGGGTGAGGGACCTGCTCTGATCTGGCATTCACCTGTGGCGCAGTTCGTGAAGCAATCCGACAGGTTTTGGCGAAGCCGGTCGGGAATTAGGAGGCCAGGCGTGCGTTTCAGCCTCGTCGAGCGATCTGGGCATGTTCGCCTCGTTCCGTTCATCCAGGTTTGTCCGGTTTTTTGCTTGCCCGACCGCATAACCCCGGAACACTGGCGAAGCGAATGGGATGATACAGACGAACAAGCGTGTTTGAACACGGAGTTTTTCACCATAATGGCTAACTTCGAACAATGGCTTGCTGGTCTGCTAGGTCAACGAGAATACGCAGCAAAGCAGTTGCTGGAAGATCGAACGGGTTTGCATTTCTTGATCGCATGGTCGCTTTTCGAGTCGAAATGCTTTAGCGGCAACTTCGAAGCAAGAAAGCTGCTTGTCGACGGTTTGCTACCCGATACAAGCTTGGATGAGCAACAGTCGCTTCAGCGACTTGGATCGTTATTTCATGCTCGTTATCAAGATGATCAGCGCTTGTTCGCACTTGCGCCCAAAGAATTCACCCCCCAATACCTGCTAGAGGAACTGCGAAAGCTTCTACAACTTCCGAGACAGGACCTGTCGGCGCAAAACCACAGATTCATTTGCCTTTTTGTAGCATCCCGGGTCCGAAACAACATGTTTCATGGTATGAAAGGGATCGACGACTGGCTTCGCGACAAGGAGCTGATTGAGCAGAGCACAGAGGCCTTACAGGTATTCGTGTCGGCAGCTGAGCGAGACAAACGGACACTCGCGCCGGAAGTGGCTTGACTTCGGGCGTTGGAAAAGGTGCCAAGATTCGATTCCACATCCGCGGGTAGCCTCGGTGGCTCGTCAACTAGGGTGGCGCAGTTGCAAGAGTGTTGGGGCGCCTCGCCGTGGCCTCTCGTCGCTCCGCGACCCCGGTTGACGAGCCACCGAGGCTACCCGCGGATGTGGGCAAAGCAAGAGGGGTTAGACCGTGTTCGATCCGCAAAGACCCGATGCGATTCTTGCTCTCAAAGATTCCGATTTGTCTTTGCTCCCATCTGCTGAGGACGACCGGCACGAGTACAAATCCGGTGCTACCAAAGATTCGGACTTGGCCGACAAAATCGCGAAGGCAGCGTCAGGATTCTGGAATAGTGGTGGGGGACTCTTTGTAGCTGGAGTCGCGGGTGGCCCCGGTTGCTCGCCAACCGGGGCGGCGTCGCCGTAAGAGGCTTAGGGCGCCTCACCGTGGCCTCTCGTCGCTCCGCGACCCCGGTTGACGAGCAACCGGGGCCACCCGCGACGACGATCGGGGGAGGGGGCGGCGGGTCGGAGCGTGTCGCCACGGCCGGTCGCCAAGGGCAAGGGGAAGGGCAGGGCAGGGGGAGCCGGTCGGGTCGAGGTTCCACGGGCTGCAATCTGGGAGGAAATCGTCGGGATCGTTATGATGGGGCTTTCTGTCTGCGATGGCTGACGTGAATCGACGACCTCCGAACGAACCGATCTTGCCCGAGGGCTGCCTCCGATGGCCGACAGTTTTCAGAGTCGAGCGACCATTCAGGTTGATGGCCGACCGTATCAGATCTACCGCCTCGATGCCCTGAGTGGGCAGGGGGTGGACCTGGCCCGATTGCCGTTTTCGTTGAAAATCTTGCTGGAAAACCTCTTGCGGTGCGAGGACGACCTGACCGTCTCGGCCGACGACGTGCTGGCGCTGGCGAAGTGGGACCCGAAGGCCGAGCCGAAGGATGAGATCGCCTTTCGGCCGGCTCGGGTGTTGATGCAGGACTTCACGGGAGTGCCGGCGGTCGTGGACCTGGCCGCCATGCGAGACGCGATGAGCCGGCTCGGCGGCGATCCGAAGCAGATCAACCCGTTGCAGCCGGCCGAGCTGGTGATCGACCACTCGGTGCAGGTGGACGAGGCCGGGACGAAGCTAGCCCTCTTGCACAACACGGAACTCGAATATCAGCGGAATACGGAGCGGTACGCGTTTCTGCGTTGGGGTCAGAAGGCGTTCGAGAACTTCAAGGTCGTGCCGCCGGAGACGGGGATCGTCCACCAGGTGAATCTGGAATACCTGGCGCGGGTCGTCTTCACGAAGGAAGAGAACGGCGCAACGATCGCCTATCCCGACACGCTGGTCGGAACCGACTCGCACACGACGATGATCAACGGCCTGGGGGTGCTGGGCTGGGGGGTCGGCGGGATCGAGGCTGAGGCGGCAATGCTGGGGCAGCCGGTGTCGATGCTCGTGCCGCAGGTCATCGGCTTCAAGCTGGCCGGGAAGCTGCCGGAAGGGGCGACGGCGACCGACCTGGTGTTGACCGTTACGCAGATGCTCCGGCGTCGGGGGGTGGTGGGCAAGTTCGTCGAGTTCTTCGGCGACGGGCTCGATCACCTGCCGCTGGCCGACCGGGCGACGATCGCCAACATGGCCCCCGAATACGGCGCGACCTGCGGCATCTTCCCGATCGACGCCGAGACGCTTCGCTATCTGGAACTCTCGGGACGGCCGAGCGAATTGATCCGCCTGGTCGAGGCGTACAGCAAGGAACAGGGAATGTTCCGCACGACCGGGGCTCCGGAGCCGCACTTCACCGACGTGCTGGAGCTGGACCTCTCGACCGTCGTGCCGAGCCTGGCCGGGCCGAAGCGTCCGCAAGACCGGGTGACGCTGGGAGAGGTGAAGGGGGGGTTCGCTCAGGTCCTCTCGCAGATGATCAAGGACTCGCCGACGGCGCTGGCCGCCGCCGAAAAAGCTCGACAGGCGGGAGGCCCGGCCACGACCGATCCCAGGAGCGAGGATCGGCTCGAAACCGAAGGGGGGGGCGGTGTCGCTCCCGGCACCGAGGACCCGCAGGCCCCGGCCGCTCAGACGCACCCGCTGAGCAACGGCAACGGCCACCTGACGCACGGCTCGGTGGTGATCGCGGCGATCACGAGCTGCACGAACACGTCGAACCCATCGGTGATGATCGGCGCAGGTCTGGTGGCGAAGAAGGCGGCCGAGCTCGGCCTGAAGCCGAAGCCGTGGGTCAAGGCGAGCCTCGCGCCTGGATCCAAGGTGGTGACCGATTACCTGGACGACGCCGGCTTGACCGCGTCACTCGATGCATTGGGGTTCAACACCGTCGGCTACGGCTGCACGACCTGCATTGGGAACTCGGGGCCGCTGTCGAAGGAGATCACCCAGGCGATCCAGGAGGATGACCTGGTGGCCGTCTCGGTCCTCTCGGGGAACCGGAACTTCGAGGGTCGGATCAACTCGGACGTGAAGGCCAATTACCTGGCGTCGCCCCCCCTGGTGGTGGCGTACGCATTGGCCGGGACGATCGACATTGACCTGACGAGCGAGCCGATCGGGACCGACACGAACGGCAAAGCCGTGTATCTGAAAGACATCTGGCCGACCCAGAAGGAAGTGCAGGACACGATCCTCAAGTCGGTCCGGGCCGAGATGTATCAGCGCAAGTATGCCGACGTCTTCGAAGGGGACGAGCGCTGGAAGAGCTTGCCGACCCCCGAGGGGGATCTTTACGCCTGGGACGACGCCTCGACCTACGTGAAGAACCCGCCCTACTTCCAGGGGATGGGGGTCGAGCCCGACCCGGTGCAGGAGATCAGCGGGGCTCGGGTGCTGGCGGTGCTGGGAGACAGCATCACGACCGACCATATTTCTCCGGCCGGGGCGATCAAGGCGCAGAGCCCGGCGGGCTCGTATCTGAGGGAGCACGGGGTCGAGGCGAAGGACTTCAACTCGTACGGCTCTCGGCGAGGGAATCATGAGGTGATGGTCCGCGGCACGTTTGCCAACGTCCGGCTGCGGAACCAACTGGCCCCGGGGACCGAAGGGGGCTTCACCCGGCTCTTGCCCGAAGGAGAGGTGACGACGATCTTCGACGCCTCGGAAGAATACCGGCGTCGAGGGGTGCCGCTCATGATCCTGGCGGGCAAGGAATACGGCTCGGGATCGTCGCGCGACTGGGCGGCCAAGGGGCCGCGGTTACTGGGGGTCCGGGCGGTGATCGCCGAGAGCTTCGAGCGGATCCACCGATCGAACCTGGTGGGGATGGGCATTCTCCCCTTGCAGTTCGGCGCGGGAGACAATGCGCAGTCGCTCGGCTTGACGGGCGAGGAAACCTATGCGATTGAAGGGTTGCGGAAGGTGCTCGACGCGAAATTCGCCGAGGGGCGCGAGGTGCAGGTGGTGGCCACGAAGGCCGACGGCTCAACCTTGCGATTCCCGGCGACCGTTCGGATCGACACGCCGCAGGAAATCAAGTACTATGAGCACGGAGGGATCCTCTCCTTCGTGCTCCGCCAGCTTTTGAAAGCGCGGCAGAGCTGATCCGGCGGGGCGTGTCATTCGAAACACACGCCCCGTTGCCCTCCCGACGGGCCGACTTGCCCGCGCCACACCGCCCGGATGGTCCCACCGGTTTGGTCGTCTCTTGCGTTTCGACGCGGGACGGCCCGCGAACCGAAGGGGACAACGGGAGAGGTGGGCCATTGGTGGTCGGCCCTCGGTCGATGTCATGTCGATCGCGGATCGGTTGGTGATTTCGAGCAGGACTGGATCGTATTGATCCGACCTCGGGCCCCTCGGGTGGCAACTGCCTGCCTTGGGTGGCCCGGCCGGAACCGTGGACGGGCAAGGCAGCCCGATCGGTGGTTCTGAAAACGGTTCTGGTTCGTTCCTCCCGGCTCACCGGCACCGACTGTCCCGCGTCCGATGCGCCCCGACTGGCAGGGAAGCCCCCGGTTTGTTTAGAATGCCTTCTCTCTGGCAGCGACTGGTGGACCTCTGGCCGCGATTGGCCCGGATGGTCCCCCACCGGACTGATTCCCCGCCCGGACCCGCTGCCGCGATTGATTCCGATTCCGATTCTGAGTCCGAGCCGCAACGGTACGAATTCCCACCGCCCCCCCCGGCCTCGCCCCGACCGAACTCCGGACCCGCGACCGAGCAGGAGCTGGAAGATATGGCCCACGCGCAGACTGAAGCCAAGCCCATTGTCGAACGGGAGCAGGCCCTCGACTGGCTCCGCCAAATGCTGGTGATCCGCCGGTTCGAAGAGCGTTCCGCAATGCTCTATCAGCGGCAAAAGATCGGCGGCTTTTGTCACCTGTATAGCGGACAGGAAGCCTGCGCCGTGGGTTCGATCGGTGTTTTGCGTGACGACGATTACGTCATCACCGCCTACCGAGACCACGGGCACGCCATCGCCCGGGGGATGGACCCGAAGGCCGGCATGGCCGAGATGCTGGGCAAGGCCGCCGGTTGCTCGAAGGGCAAGGGCGGCTCGATGCACTTCTTCCAGGTCGACCGGAACTTCATGGGCGGTCACGCGATCGTCGGCAGCCACATTCCGCTGGCCGCCGGGTTCGCCTTCGCCAGCAAGTACCGCGGCGACGACAAGGTGACGCTCTGCTTCTTCGGCGACGGCGCGATGGACCAGGGGGCCTTGCACGAGGCCTTCAACATGGCCGGGCTCTGGAAGCTGCCGGTCATCTACGTTGTTGAAAACAACATGATGTCGATGGGCACGCAACTGCACCGGCACTCGGCCGTGCTCGACCTGACCCAGCGCGGCGGACCGCCGTATGGCTTCTCGGCCAGCATTGCGGTGGATGCCAACGACGTCGAGGCGATGGCCGAGGTGACGCTCGAAGCCGCCAACCGCGCCCGGGCCGGCGAGGGGCCGACCTTCATCGAGGCCAAGACCTATCGCTACCGCGGTCACTCGATGTCGGACCCGATGAAGTACCGGACCAAGGAAGAGCTGGAAAAGGCCCGCGAACGGGACCCGATCTCGCTCTACGAGGTCGTCCTCCGCGAACGCGGCTGGGTCGACGATGAATCCCTGGAACTGATGCAGGCCGAGGTCAAGGAGCAGATCGACGAGGCCATCCGCTTCGCCGAGGAAGCCCCCGAGCCGGAGCTTGACGAGGTCTATACCGACATTACCGTCTCCCCCTACATCCCTCAGGAGTGACCGCGTCCATGGCCGTCATGCAGTACCGAGAGGCCCTGAATCTGGCCATGACCGAGGAGATGGAGCGGGACGACCGCGTCTTCCTCATGGGTGAAGAGGTCGCCGAATACAACGGCGCGTACAAGGTCAGCCAGGGGATGCTCGACCGCTTCGGCGATCGCCGGATCATCGACACGCCGATCTCCGAGAACGGCTTCGCCGGCATCGGCATCGGCGCGGCGATGGTCGGCCTGCGGCCGATCGTCGAGTTCATGACCTTCAGCTTCAGCTACGTCGCGTTCGACCAGCTGGTCAACAACGCCGCGAACATGCGCTACATGTCGGGCGGCCAGTTCAGCGTGCCGATCGTTTTCCGAGGCAACTCGGGGATCGCCGGCAACCTGGGGGCGACCCACTCGCACCGGCCAGAAGCGCTCTACGCCCACTTCCCGGGCCTGAAGGTGATGATGCCCAGCACCCCGAGCGACGCCAAGGGGATGCTCAAGGCCGCCATTCGAGACGACGACCCGGTCATCTTCATCGAGCACGAGAACCTGCTCGGCGACAAGGGAGAGGTCTCCGAGGACCCCGACTTCGTCGTGCCGATCGGCAAGGCCGACGTGAAGCGCGAAGGCTCGGACGTGACGATCATCACCTACTCCCGATCGGTCATCACCAGCCTGAAGGCCGCCGAGAAGCTGGAGGAGGAGGGGATCAGCGCCGAGGTGCTCGACATGAGGACCATCCGGCCGCTCGACCTCGACGCCATCCTGAACTCGGTGACGAAGACGCATCGCGCCATCATTGTCGAGGAAAACTGGCCGTACTGCGGTATCGGTGCCGGCGTGGCCGACCGCATCTACCGCGCCGCCTTCGATGAACTGGACGCCCCGATCCAGCGCGTGACCGCCAAGGACGCCCCGTTGCCGTATAACCGTCGCCTGGAGCTGGACATGCTGCCCAGCGTCGAGCGGGTGGTTGAGGCGGTGAATCAGGTTCTCTACCGCTGAGGAGGACGAGCCGGGTGCAGGCCCGGCGTTGTCGTCCGCCGCAGAGCGTCTTTACGGGGTGGTCGGGTTCGTCTCGATCACCTCGACCGCCTTCATGACCCGGCCCCCGTCGGTCGAGCAATTGCCGACCGTCGGGGGTCTGCTCCCTTTGGTTCAACGCCCGATATCCTTCCTGGCACGTCTCGCCGACCGCCTCCCCGGAGCTTCCTTCCATGCCCATTGAAGTGACGATGGCCAAACTCAGCCCGACGATGGAGAGCGGGCAACTGGTGAAGTGGAACGTGAAGGTCGGCGACGCGGTCAAGGAAGGGGACGTCCTGGCCGAGATCCAGACCGACAAGGCCGTCATGCCGATGGAGGCGTTCGACGAGGGGACGGTCGCCCTGCTCGACGTGCAGGAGGGGGATGACGTTGCCCTCGGCCAGCGCGTGCTGGTGATGGCGAGCAAGGGGGAAGACCCGGCGCAGGTGGCCGAGAAGCTCAAGGGCGGCTCGGCCTCGAAGGCTGAGGCGAAGAAGGAAGCCGTTCCGGCCGGAGCCGGAGCCGGAGCCGGAGCACAAGGGGCGTCGTCCGCTCCGGATTACGGCCACTCGACCGACTCGAACGGCCAGCACGCCGAGGCCGAACCGCGAGAACCCGGCGGACGGGTCCGCTCCAGCCCGCTCGCCCGCAAGATCGCCGCGTCCGAGGGAATCGACCTCGGCCAGGTGGAGGGCTCGGGGCCCAACGGCCGGATCGTTCGCCGAGACGTGGAGGAATTCCTCCAGCACCGCGGCGCCGCCCCGAGCAAGGGGAAAGAGGCCGCTGCCGCTGCCCCCGCCCCGGCCATGCCGGTTGCCCGTGGCCCGGTTCGAGAAACCCAGCGCGTGCCGCACACCCGGATGCGCAAGACGATCGCTGCCCGGATGCTCCAGGCCAAGCAAACGGCCCCGGAAATCCACGTCACGAGCGACATCCGCATGGACCGGATCGTCGCCCTCCGCGAGCAGCTCAACGCCCAGCTCTCGAAGCAGAAGATCAAGCTCTCGGTCGGCGACTTCGTGACCAAGGCCGTTGCGATGGCCTTGCGAAAGCACCCGGACCTGAACGCCTCGTACGAAGAGGACGCGATGGTCTTGCATGGCGATGTGAACATCGGCATCGCCGTGGCCCTCGACGGCGGTTTGATTGTGCCGGTCCTGCCGAATGCCGATCAGCTCGGGCTGGTTGAGATCCGCCAGGGGACGCTCGCCCTGGCCGAGGCCGCCCGCACCAACACGCTCAACCCGAAACAGATGATGGGCGGGACGTTCACGATTTCGAATCTTGGCATGTACGGCGTCAAGCAGTTCGACGCCATTCTGAACATGCCCGAGGTCGGCATCCTCGCCGTCGGCACGACCGAGGCCCGGCCGGTGGTCGAGAACGGCCAGCTGGTCGTCGGCCAGGTGATGACCGTCACCCTCACCGCCGACCACCGCGCCGTCGATGGCGCGACCGCCGCCGAGTTCATGCGAACGCTCAAGGCGTTCCTCGAAGAACCGGCCGCAATGCTGCTCTGAGCGATCCCTTCAAGGGGCCTCCGGCGCGCTATTCAGACCGCCGGAGGCTGATCCTCAGACTTCGAGCGAACACCGATGTGATTCGCCGGCCGAGCAGCTAGGGTCGTCTCGATCTGACCCGCCCCCGGATTGGCTGGAACCTCACGTTGTCCGTCGGGGCAGCCGCGGAGTCGCGGCTCTGGAAGCACCAGGAGGTGTGGCTCAGCTCAGGCGTCGGCCTGTTTGAGGACGTCGCCGAGGGCGGGCAGGCGCTCCATGATCTGATCGAGGACGTCGCCGGGCAGAACGTCCTTGAGCATTTCGATCACCTTGGGCAAGAAGGTTTTGGCCTGGTCGAGCGACAGGCCGGTCTTGGAGAGCATCTGGAGGAGGTCCGGCAATCCACCGGCCTTGCCGCCGAGCAGGCCGCCGACGAGGTCGCCGACCTTTTCCAGCATTCCGGATGCCTGTTGGCCGTTGAGGAACGACGAGACGGCATCGGCCGCCTGGGGCACCTCGCGCTCGACCTTCGCGAAAAGGTCGTCGGGCAGATGCTCTTTCATGAAGTTCAGGATCGCGCCGACGCCTCGCTCGACGAGGTCGCCATCGAGGCCGGTCTGCGACTGGAGCTTGGAGATCAGATCACTCATGGGAGGCGAGCACCTCGGGGTGAAAGACCGGGCGGAGGTCTTTAGGAAGAAAGGGGGACAGGAACTGCGGCCGAACCGCAACGGGCCGGCCCGGCCGCAAGGTTTGCTCAGGAGACGGAGGCCTCGGCGGCCGGCGACGTTTGGTAGACGTGGATGTCGCGCTGCGGGAAGGGGATGCTGATCCCGTTGCGGTCAAACTCGTCCTTGACCGCGCGGAGTAGGCCCCACTTGACCTCGCCGTAGTCGGCGGACTGGCACCAGGGCCAGCAGATGAAGTCGATGGAGGACTCGCCCAGCTCGTTGAGCTTGACCATCGGCTCGGGGTCGTCGAGGACCTTCGGGTGCTCGCGCACCAGGCGTTCGAGAATCTCCTGCGCCTTGGCGAGATCGTCGTCGTAGCCGACCGAGAAGGTCAGGTCGACGCGGCGGATGTGGCTGGTGCTGGCGTTGGTGATGATGCCGCCCCAGATCTGACTGTTCGGCACGACCATGTGGCGATTGTCGAACGTCTTGATGTGGGTTGAGACCATGTTCATCGACTCAACCTTGCCCATCACCCCGGCGGCCTCGATGACCTCGCCGACGTCGAACGGGCGATAGGCGAGCATCAGCAGGCCGCTGGCGAAGTTGCTCAGCGTGTCCTGCAGCGCGAGGCCGACGACCAGCCCGGCCGCGCCGATGGCGGCCAGCATCGGCCCGATGTTGACTTCAAGGGCGGCCAGGCCGGCGATCAGTCCGAGAAACAGGACCGCTTGCTGAACGAACCGGCTGAGGAAGTCGCGGAGCAGGTTCGAGGCCTGCGGCCAGGCCCCGGTCGCCCGGTAGGTCACGAGGTAGAGGATCTTCGAGATGAAGTAGGCGGCCAGGAGGATGCCGAGGAACTTCAGAATGTTGTAGACCCACCGCAGACCACCCTGCTCGGAGGTCAGCCAGCCGGTGATGGCCGTCCAGGTGGCCGAGGCGTCGGAGGTGTCGATGTTGATGCCGCTGACGGCCGTGACGTAGGTCCGGTACTCCTCGACGTCACCGCCCTTGGTCTCCAGCGCGTCGAGGACGGCGTTGACCCGGTCGATCAGCGCGGTCTTCTGTTCGCGCAGGGTCGGCAGGTCTTCGAGGAGCTCCTCCTTCTGTTGCTGGGCCGCCTCGGCGTTCTGTTCGGCTTCGGCCTGGACGGAGTCGGCCTCGGTTTTCACGGCATCGGCCTCAGCGGCGACGGCGCTGGCCTCGGAGGAGACCTCCTCGGCTTCGTCGGGGCCAGCCTCGGCTGCGTCCTGGGCGACCTCGTCGGTTTTCTGCTTCACCGCGGCGAGGTCTTTCTGGACCGCCTCGGTTTTGGCCTTGGCTGTTTCTGTTTGTGCATCGGACTCCTCCACCTGCTCGTTCTGCCGCTTGACGGCGATCTCGGCGGAGCTGATTTGCGAGACTTTTTGCTTGAGCAGGTCGCGCCAGGCGTCGGCCTCGACGACAAGTTCGTCCTTGGTCAGCGGCTGGAGCAAGAGCTCGAGCTGGTCGACGGGGATTTCCGGGTCTGCGGTGGTTTGCGGCTCGGGGGCCTCCTCAGCGGGGGCCTCCGGGGCGGGTGCTTCTTCGTCCTGGGCCAGGGCCGGCCGGGGCATGATCGCCAGCCAGGCGGCCAGGCTCAGAAAGACGATGCTCGCTCCGAGAGGGTGCAATTTCACCGAGCGACTCCTTTAGGTTCTCCTTGGGGTCGATCTGGGTAGGACGTCCTGCCAGGAATGGGGGCAGGCCCATTCCTCTCAGGCGTTCCGACACAACGAGACGCGCCCAGATGATACAGGGCGCGTCTCGTGGATTCGTGAAGGTCAGGAGGTGAATCTGAGGTAGAACTGCAGCGCCAGGCCAACGACAAAGAAGATCAAGGCGATGACGACGAGCGCATACAGAAGCGAGTACATTTTATATACCGATCCGAGGGCGTTCATCAGGTGGCCGACGTCTCGGCCCGTCGTTGCGACGATCTCGCGGAACGAACCTGCCGCGGCGCGCGTCCAGACGCCGAGCAGGGTGAAGATCAGGCCGGACGTGGCGCTCTGGATGGCAAGGCCCCAGAGGAAATTCGTGGGCGGCAGCTCGCCTCGGATCTCCTCGGGGATCTGCTGCACAACCTCGGCCGGGATCTGGTCCTGAAAGACGAACACCAGAAGCATCAACGCCGAGATCAGGTTCAGGATGCCCACAATCATTGCCAGAAGGCCCACCACGCCCATTTTGTGCGCGAGGTTGCCGATCAGCGTGTTCTGCTCGGGGGTGAACTCGTAGCTCATGGGGCTTGCTCCCTGCTCCGAGGGGATCCCGCTCGATCAGAAATGATCGACGGGTTTTCGTGCCTTGAAGTGAGCGTCGTCGATATGCTGAAGATGGGTTGAAGACGCCGAGGCGTCAGCGATGAGCGACCCGATTGTAGTCACGGATTGTGGGAGGGTATAGCAGAAACCTGAACCTGAGCAATTTTGCGGTTTTCACTCCTTCAAGGCGTTTCTTCGAACATCGAGGGACCGGCACCTCGCGGTTTCGGAGCCGGTCGCTTCGTTCTGCCGGCAGACAGACCAAGGCCCGAGCGGGCAGACCGCTAGGAGAGCCGACCGAGACGGCCCTCCCGGTAATCCTGAATGGCCTGCTGGATCTCGTCGGGGGTGTTCATGACGAAGGGGCCGTGGCCGGCGATCGGCTCGCCAATGGGCTCGCCGGTCAGGACCAGGAGCCTCGTGGGGGATTCGGCGAGCAAGGAGACGAGGTGCCCTTCGCGAGTCAGATCGGCGACCTCGACGGCGGAGACACGGGTGCCGTCGAGCTGCACCGAACCGGACTGGACGACGATGAGGCTGGTGTGCCCCTCGGGGAGCGGGAGTTCCACGCTTCGGGAGGCGTCGAGCTGGATGTCCCAGACGTTGATCGGAGTGAAGGTTCTGGCCGCTCCGGGAGTTTCCTGGAACTCGCCGGCGATGACCCGGACCGTCCCCGAGCCGTCGGCGAGCGAGACGCGGGGGATGTCGGCATCGAGCAGGCTCTGGTAGCCGGGGGCCGCCCGCTTGTCTCGGGCGGGCAGGTTCACCCAGAGCTGGACCATTTCCAGGGTGCCGCCGTCGCGGGTGAAGCGCTCGCTGTGGAATTCCTCGTGGACGACGCCGGAGGCCGCCGTCATCCACTGCACGTCACCGGCGCCAATGGTGCCGTGACTGCCGGAGGAATCACGGTGCGCCAGCTCCCCCTGGTAGACGATGGTCACGGTTTCGAAGCCGCGGTGCGGGTGTTCCTCGACGCCTCGCGGGGCCGACGCCGGTTCAAAAGGGTGTGGCCCGGCGTAGTCGAGGAGCAGGAAGGGATCGAAGGCGTTCCCCCCGCCGTAGGAGAAGAGGCTTCGCACGGGGAAGCCGTCTCCGACCCAGTGCTGGGGGATGTTGCGGAGGATGCGTCGAAGGCGCTTCATGAAGGATGCTCCCGCGTGTGCCAAGTGTCCGTTACTTCGCGTTGTGGCTGGTGATGAGGTTCCGGTAGGCCGGGAGGTGGTTGGACAGGAGGGCGCCGAGCCCTTCGACATCGTTGCGCCAGTCGCGGTGCAACTCGCAGGCGACGCCGAACCAGTTCATGAGCTGGGCCCCGGCGGCTTCCATGCGCGACCAGGCGGCCTCTCGGGTGGTCAGGTTAAAGGTGCCCGAGGCGTCGGTGACGACGAAGACCTCGTAGCCGGCCTCGATGGCCGAGAGGGCGGGGAAGGCGACGCAGACCTCGGTGACGACCCCGGCGAGGATCAGTTGCTTCTTGCCGGTCGCCTCGACCGCCTTGACGAACTCGTCGTTGTCCCAGGCGTTGATCTGGCCGGGGCGAGCGATATACGGGGCGTCGGGGAACAGGGCCTTCAGCTCGGGGACGAGCGGGCCGTTGGGGCCGTTTTCGAAGCTGGTGGTCAGGATGGTCGGCAGGTTGAAGTATTTGGCCGCGTCGGCCAGGGCCAGGACGTTGTTCTTGAACTCGTCGGGAGAGAAGTCGTGGACGAGGTTGCAGAGGCCGGACTGGTGATCGATCAGCAGGACGGCGGCGTTAGCCTTGTCGAGGCGTCGATACTGGAATGGGTCGGCCATGGTCGAGCGTTCCTTGTTGAGAGATCGAGGGGCCGCGGCACATCACCCCTTCCGGGGCGAAACGCGGCACCAGTGTACCATCTGGCCTCGGTGGCGACGTGAGCTTGGCCGGACGTCGTCTGTACGGAGGGGGGCAGGAACGTCACAATAAAGAGATCGACCGATTGGCCGGGAACGGGACGACGACGCCAGGTCGCCTGGCGAAGGACGTTCCTCGGGCGAATCGAATCCCCTTGGGAGACGCGAGGGGAGCCCCTTCGGAGCCGAGGCTCGGCTTGTGTTCCCGGTCCCGCGCCGCCCGTTTGCCGCGTCCGGGCACGCGATCCGGCCCCTTCCGATCCGTTGGGCCGGTCGCGGGCGATCGGTCCTCGCCATCGCCGTGTGTTGCGTTCCCTGAAGTCTTTTTTCACGTATTGAGACATCTCTACTCATGGCCCACGACTACGACCTGATCGTCATCGGCGGCGGACCTGCCGGATACGCCGGAGCGATCCGAGCCGCTCAACTTGGCAAGAAGGTGCTTTGTGTCGAGCAGGACAAGCTCGGCGGCATCTGCCTGAACTGGGGCTGCATTCCCACCAAGGCGCTGTTGACCAATGCTCATGTGGTTGAACTGTTGAACCACAACGGCAAGGAGTTCGGCTACACCGGCGAATCGCGCTGGGACTTCTCCCAGATGATCAAGCGAAGCCGGGACGTAACGACCAAGATGAACAAGGGGATCGAGGGGCTGTTCCGCAAGTACAAGGTGCAGCACCAGCAAGCGACGGCGAAGATCGTCGGCCCGAATCAGGTGAAGGTGGGAGACAAGACGCTCTCGGCCGAGTCGATTGTGATTGCCACCGGCGTGCATGCTCGGGCCTTGCCCGGGGCCGAGTTCGACGGCAAGACGATTATCTCGTACAAGGAGGCCATGAACCTGCCGACGCAACCGAAGTCGATGCTGGTCGTCGGCGCCGGGGCGATCGGATGTGAATTTGCCTACTTCTACAACGCGATCGGCACGAAGGTGACGATTGTGGAGATGATGGACCACCTCTTGCCGATCGAGGACGAGGAGGTCTCTCAGGTTCTGCGCAAGAGCTTCGAGAAGCGCGGGATGTCGGTGTTCACCGGCTCGAAGACCACGAAGGTCGAGAAGACCGACGGCGGCGTGAAGGTGACGATCGAGACCCCCAAGGGTCCGCAGACGATTGAGGCCGAGGTGCTGCTCGTCGCCATCGGCGTCGAGGGGAATATCCAGAATCTCTGGGATGAAAAGACGGTCAAAATTGAGACCTTCAAGGGGCACATCAAGGCCGACCCGAAGAAGGGGTACGTCACGAGCGTGCCGTCGATCTATGCCGTCGGCGACGTGATCGGTCCCCCCTGGCTGGCCCACGTGGCGCACCACGAGGCGATCTGCTGCATCGAGCGGCTCTGCGGCCATGCTGACCGCACGGTTGATTACGACAACGTCCCTGGGTGCACCTACACCGAGCCGGGGGTGGCCAGCGTCGGCCTGACCGAGAAAAAAGCCCGCGAACTGGGCCGCGAGATCCGGATCGGCAAGTTCCCCTTCATCGCCTCCGGCCGGGCCGTTGCGGCGGGAGAGCCGGAGGGGTTCGTCAAGCTGATCTTCGACAAGAAGCTCGGCGAGCTGCTCGGCGCCCACATCATCGGCGCCAATGCGACCGAGATGATCGCCGAGCTGGTCATGGCCCGCAAGCTCGAAGCGACGCAGGAGGAGATCCTCCACGCCATGCATCCGCACCCGACCTTCTCCGAGGCCGTCATGGAGGCCGCCGGCCAGGGGCTGGGAGAGTCGGTGCACCTCTGATTGTGAAAATCGGTTCATCATTCTGAGCGTTGAATCGATGCGATGGGGTGGCTGGGGTCGTGTCGGCCCCAGTCGGCCCGTGATGGTCCGGACGTATCGTCTGGCGTTTCGTGCATCGACGCCTCTTCGGGGCTGAGATAGACTCAGGGGGAGAAGTCACGGTCAATGCCCCGATCCCGTCATCCGAACAAGGAGATTGAGGCCGTCGTCGCCGAGGCCGAAGCCCGGGGATGGCGGGTGATGGTGGGTGGTTCGCATGCCTGGGGCTTTCTCTACTGCCCTGAATCAGCACGCGATGGGTGCCGGGTGGCGGTCTACTCGACACCACGTTCCCCCGAGTCCCATGCCAGGCGTCTGCGACGCGAGATCGTCGGATGCCCCCACTCGACCGGAGAATAACCTCATGGCAACGGTCGCAACACAGGTCTATTCGTTCACGATGATTCTCTCCGGAGTCTCGGAGCTTACTCCCGCGATGGCCGAATCACTTTTCGCGGCCGGTTGCGACGATGCTACGCCGGCGAGTCGAGGCGGGATCGTGCATATCGCATTCGATCGGGACGCCGAATCGCTCGGAGACGCCGTCGGATCGGCGATCCGGGATGTTGAGCGGGCCGGGTTCAAGGTCGCCCAGGTGGAGGTCGAATCCGCCGGCGAGTCCTCGTAGGAGCCGCGGTCCGGAATCATCATGTGGTTGATTGGCTTTCACGTGCTGCTCGTCCCCTCTTGGGCAGGTGCGTTGATCGGGCTTATCCTCCTGTGGAACGCGCGATCGGCACGGTCGCCGGCGGTGCAGGTGTCGTCGATCCTGGCCGGGCTCGCGTTGATCGGTGTGGCGGTCGCGATCACGGCTCAGGTGGTCACCTTCTGGGCTCAATGGGGAATGCCGGTGAGCGGCGGGCCGTCTCAGGCGGCGTGAGGACCGTGGGGGCGGGTGCTCCTGGTCGAAGACGAGCCCTGGAGGAGAAGTGCCGATGGCAACGCGGCAGGTGATCCGAGACGGTCTAGCGTCGCTCGTCCGGGCGATGTCGGTCGCCGGGTTCCTGGCGGTGGCGGGGAGCGTGGCCGCGACGAGCGGGCCGATCGGCTGGGCAAGCTGGAGACGGGCGGGGCTTGGGTGGCGGTTCTGGTCGGGCCTCGGCACAATGGGGGCGGCCATCGCGGCGGTGGCGCTCATCGTTTGCCTGGCCCTGATGGTCGGGAAGTGGTCTGATCCGAAGGGACGGATCATTCGATTAATTTTATGCGGATTTCTCAGTATATTAACACTGATCATGTCTCTGTTCGTCCCGGCGATCAACGCGGTATGATCACGATGCCGAAGACCGAGTACCCTGCCCAGAACCATCGAATCGAGCTGCGGACCCTTTCGCAAAAGGCAACCCGATGACGACCTTCTCGACCTCTCTGCTCCACCGAGCGCGGCCGCTGGCCCTTGGCGGCCTGATCGTCCTGACAGCATGGCCTGCCATCGCCCACGACGAGGGGGACGACCACTCCCACGCCCCGAAGCCGGTGGCCGAGGCCGAGGTCTACCGGCCGACCGCCATGCCGGATCGGATCATCCTCACCTTCACCGGCGACCCGGCCACCTCGCAGGCGGTCACCTGGCGGACCGACGCGACGGTCGAGACGGCGATTGCCGAGATTGCCCTGGCCGACCACGGACCGCAGTTCGTGGACCGCGCCGAGACGGTGGAGGCCACCTCGACCCCCCTGACCACCGACCTGAACGAGGCGAGGTTCCACTCGGTCGTCTTCGAAGGGCTGGAGCCGAAGACGACCTATGCCTACCGCGTCGGCGACGGCGTGAACTGGAGCGAGTGGGCCCACTTCACCACCGCGAGCGACGAGGCCGAGCCGTTCTCGTTCATCTACTTCGGCGATGCGCAGAACAACCTCAAGTCACTGTGGTCTCGGGTGATCCGGGGAGCCTACTCCGAGGCCCCGAAGGCTCGCTTCATCGTCCACGCCGGCGACCTGATCAACCGGGGGGACCGCGACGCCGAGTGGGGCGAGTGGTTCTACGCCGGCGGCTGGGTCAACGCGATGGTCCCAAGCCTCCCGACCCCCGGCAACCACGAATACTCCCGCTCCGGCGACGGCCCGCGCGGCCTCTCCGCCCACTGGCGGCCGACCTTCGCCCTGCCCGAGCACGGGCCGGAGGGGCTTGAAGAGAGTGTTTATTTCATCGACTACCAGGGGGTCCGCATCATCTCGCTCAACTCGAACGAGCGGCAGGAGGAGCAGGTCCCCTGGCTGGAACAGGTCCTGGCCGAGAACCCGAACCGCTGGACGATCGTCACCTTCCACCACCCGATCTACTCGGCCGCCAGGAACCGCGACAACCCGACGATCCGCAACCTCTGGCAGCCGATCTTCGATAAGTACGCCGTCGATCTCGTGCTCCAGGGGCACGACCACGCCTACGGCCGCAGCGGCCTGGTCGTCGGCGACCAGAACGTCCCCACCGGCGCCGCCGCCCGCGATGACTCCGGCACGGTCTACGTCGTCTCCGTCAGCGGCCCGAAGATGTACGACCTGACCCAGGCCCAGGACTGGATGAAGCGGAAGGCCGAGGACACCCAGCTTTATCAGATCATCCACCTCCACGGCGACCGCCTCACCTACGAGGCCCGCACCCCCCTCGGCGCCCTCTACGACGCCTTCGAGCTCGTCAAGCAAGACGGCCAGCCCAACGAGCTGATCGAGGGCAAGCCCACCCTCGGCGAGCGCCTCCGCCGCCTCGAAGCCGCCGCCGAGGCCGCCGGCGACTGATCGCCCGGCGGGTGGCTGGGGGCGGCATGACCCCAGCCACCCGCCGAACATTTCGATTGGCGACCGACCCCCGACTTTTTTTCCTTGACTTCCCGGGAAAGATTTGTCGTATACTCAGAACCTCATAATCAATCCGCTTGCTGTCAACCGAGCAATCGTTGAGCGCCTATCGGCGATTTTCGGCAAATGCCTCTGATCGGACGCGACGTTGGTCGTGCAGATGCCACGAACTACAGGGCGCTCAACCTGAATCGATTGATGGCTTGTCGTGTGCTCAACGGATGGCCGCCGTATCCTTCAATGGAGCGGACCGGAAATGCGAGATCTTCGACGGGCTCGCCCGGGCTTCACGCTGGTTGAAGCCCTCGTGGCGATTGGCGTGATCGGGATCCTCGTCGCGGTGCTGCTGCCGGCGGTGCAAGCGGCACGCGAGGCGGCGCGCCGCGTGTCGTGCGTCTCGAATCTGAGGCAAATTGGGCTGGGGATGCATTCGTATCACTCGATTCATGGCATGTTCCCGCCATCGCAGATGAAGACCGGGTCGAACTGGTCGACGAATCGGATTTCGGAGCTGGCATACCTCCTGCCGCATCTCGAGCATGGAAGCCTGTTCGACTCGATCAACATGGCTTTCGTGCGGCACGAATCGCCGAGTCATCCGACGGTCGAGAACCGAACGGCGCGGCACACGACCGTCGGCCTCTTCCTCTGTCCGAGCGACTCACGGGCAGAGAACCGGAACTCCTACCGATTGAATCGCGGGCGACTGGGTGTCGGGCGGGCGGGATTCGATGGCCCATTCAATATTCGCGTCCTCCCGAGCCAACGGACGATCACCGATGGCCTTTCCGTGACGGCCCTCGTCAGCGAGCGGATAGCGGGGAGCTTCGTGGAGGGGGCCGCTCACGTCGCAAGGGACATCAAGTACCCGATCTCGAATGGCGAAATCTTCGGCGCCGATCCCCGGTTCATCACGTACTGCCTCGCCGCTAGCGCCGATCGATGGGGGTACACGGCGGGGCGTTACTGGCTGTACTCCAGCTTCAGCGACACGCACTACAACCACAACGGTTCGCCCAACGACGTTCGCCCCACATGCAGCTCTTCGATCGGCGACGACAACGGCTTCGGCCTCCATCCGCCCCGATCATACCATCCTGGAGTCGTCAACGTCCTGTTCGGGGACGGACGTGTGAAGTCGATGGAGGAATCGATCTCTCGCCGCGTGTGGGAGTCGATCGGGACGCACGACGCCGGCGACTGAACGGTTACCAAGTCATTTGCGGTGCAAGTGGGGCCTTCGGTCAGGACGAAATCGAAGGCCTGTTCGATCAAGGGATTGACCCTGAGCATTCGAGAATTCCGGGAGGAATCCTGATGACCGGATCCACGATCAGGAAAGCGAGATTCCTGGCGCTCCTCGTCGTCGTCGGCGCGATCGGGTCCACCGCGACGCGGTGGGCGGTCGCCTATTGCTCGGGCGGGAACCCCTACTGCTGGGTTCCGTCGACAGTGCCATGCAACGGGGCCAGTTGCATCCCCTGGTCGCAATTCCCCGAGCCGGATCGCCCCTCTCCCACGCCGCAGTGCGGGATTGGGACCACCGTCTCCTATGTCAGCATCAACCCCGTGAGTGGCTGGACCACCTGCGCCGTATCCGGCGATGATACGGCGTCGTGCGCCTGCTCCACGCAGCCGTGTGCGAGCGTCTTCTACTTCGAGGACGACGAGTGCGATTACCTCTGCCTCAGTTCGCCCGGAGGGTCGACGATTGCGAGGCAGCAAGGCGGGGGGAGCGATCCCTGCTCCTGATAGCCCTTGAGAATCCGTCGATCCTTTGGCGCGAGATGCTTCGCCCAGCATGGGCGAGGAAGGATTCGAAGCATCTCGTGCCCGCGTTTGGCCGGTGCGGGCCGCGTATGCGGCGTCACCTCGGGAGGAATGCGGCGATGCTGACCATGATCATCCTGGGCGCAGGTATGGCCGCGTGCGGCCAAGTCGGACCGATTGACGCCTTCCGGCTCAACTTCTCCGCCGTCCAGGTCCAGGGGCATTACACGATCCGGACGGGGCGCACGAACTATCGCCTCATCTCGGAGATCGAGATTGGCGAGCCCGGGAGCCTCCGGTTCGACTCGTCGCGATGGCCGGCGACGGAGGGCGATTGGGCGTGCAACGGGGCCGAGGAGAAGTATCGATTCCCGGTGCAATTCGGCGGCATCGAGGGCCGCCAGGACGGCGGCGAGGAGGGGCTCGAGGTGCTGTACGACGGCATGAAGTTGGCCCAACGACTGGACGATACCGGCGTCATCGACGCGAGGGGGGACGGCGTCTTCGACGCCGTCTATTACGGGGCAAAAAGCCCTTTTCATCTCTTCATGATGAAATTCCCCGAACTGATAGGGGAGGTTTTCGCCGACGTGATCCCCGAAGTCGCGGAGATGCGGATCGGGCGGCGGTCGGTGTCGGTCGAGTCCTACGTGACTGGCCGCACCGGGGCGGCGGCCGGCTGGAAACGATTGGATATTTACTACGACCATGAATGGAATTTCATCCCGGTCTATGCCCGGTTCACCAAGTATTCCGAAACCGACGATTCGGCGAAAATACGCGAGCATTTCGTCCTCAGGACACATCGCTGCCCGGGAGGAGGCGTCGTCCCCGCCGCATGGGTGGAATCGCAAGTCGAGATCGACAATTTCCAGGGGAGCTACCCGGAGTTTGACGCAGGAGTCGAGGTGGTCTCGGACGCGGAGATCGCGGCCGTGGTCTTCGAGTTCGAATGTGAAGACCTCTCGTCAGATGTCCTGAGCTTCTCCGAGCAGCCCTTGAACATCGTCACGACGCCGGGGGGGCCGATGTCCGCGAAGTTGATGGCCTCCAGGGAGAACATCACCCTGGAGAAGCTCTCGAAGCTCGCCGGTGGACGCCTCACCACGCCCTCCTCCGATCCGCTGCCGAACATCGACCACGACGAGTTGAACATGCACAAGGGGGGGACATCCCATCGATCGAGGATCGTCGTGGCCTCCGGGCTCATCATCGCGGCCGGGATCGGCGCTTCCCTCTACGCCCTCAGGCGACGCTCGGCGGGGCTGATGTCCCTGCTCGTCATCCAGTCCGGCCTGCTCGGATGCTCGGGCGTTGACGAGGCCGAGATCGGCGCACGCCCTCGCGTAGTGGCGCGTTTCGAGGAGCCATATGTACTTTATGAAGGTCGAGATGATTCGTTCGCGGCCACGCTCCTGCTGAGCAACGAGGGCGTGGACGATCTGACTCTTTTCGATGTGGATGGCGGGTGTTCGTGCCGCGACATCGACAAATCGGCCTTACCTGCGGTCATCGCCCCCGGAGCACAACTGGGGTTGGGGATGACATTCACGGCGAAGGGTAACTATGAGCCGGAGCGTTTCCAACTGAAGGCGGAGACGAATCTCGGAACCGTCCTCGCCTCGGCTTCGATCATGGCGTTCCCGCGAAACAAACTCTCCCCGACCTCTGCCGCGAATGGGACCCTTGGCGAGGATGCCGAGTGGTCATTCGAAGGGACGCATCGCTCTATCCATCAAAGGAGCGAGCCTGCGAGCTTGACCGACATCGATTTCCCGGAGCGGTTCGCTGTCACGCCTCTCGGTTCGAAATCGGGGCGTCTTGCTTATGGCGAGGGACTGGTCTATGAGGATGCTTCCTATCGATTGACCTTGACCGACAAGTCATTGGGAACGTTCAAAGATCGAATTTCCCTGAGCAAAGGCGGGACCAAGATCGTCTTGGACGAGGTCGCCCTCTTGTGGGAACGTCGGCCGTTTCTCTCGACGAGCCCCTCTCGGATGATTCTGGGTCCGCGGCCTGCCCGAGCGTTCCTGCGTTGTGATGACCACACAGTCGAACTTACGGAAATACTCGACGTCCCGGATGGCGTGGTCGCCGTGGTAAGTTCGACGCGCGAGGTCTCGGCTTGGCTCGACGAAGATGCTCGCGCCAAGGCCATCGATGGCATCATCAAGGTGGGAACGAATGCTCCTGGATCGCCTACCCTTCGTCTCCATGCGGTCCGCTATGTGAGCGAATCGGGTGCAACGAGCCGGACGGGGGACGATGGACCGAGGGCCGTTACTGGCGGAGGTGGATCGTGAGTCGCGGAACCACGCTTCATCGATCTCGATCCGCAAGGCCCGTCGATTTGCTCATCGGATCACACTCTTCCCTCATCGGCAACCGGCTGGGGTCATCCTGACCCCAGCGGACGGACAGAAGGCGGTCGAAGCAGAAACTGAGATCAAGGAAAGATGACCTCAGTGGCAAGGCGTCGCGTCAGCCGACGAACTGGACGTCAACGGGGCCGGGGAGGAGCTGGGCGGCCTCGGCACGCTTGAGGAGGGTGCGGACGGCCTCGCGGCCGCGGTCGCCGTAGTCGACGGTCCACTCGTTGACGTACATGCCGACGAAGCGGTCGGCGAGGTTCGGGTCGAGCCCGCGGGCGTAGGTCAGGGCGTAGTCGAGCGCCTCCTGGCGATGGTCGAGGGCGTACTGGATGCTCTGCTTGAGCAGCCGGGCGATGCGCTCGACGGTCTCCTGGCCGAGGTCGCGGCGGACGACGTTGCCGCCGAGGGGGAGCGGCAGGCCGGTCTCCTGGAACCACCACTCGCCCAGGTCGACGATCTGGTGCAGGCCCTGGTCGGGGTAGTAGAGCTGCCCTTCGTGGATGATCAGGCCGACGTCGGCCTTGCCTTCGAGGACGGTCGGGATGATCTGGTCGAAGGGGACGACCGTGACCGGCACGTCCTTGCCCAGGCAGAGCTGGAGGGTGAGGTAGGCGGTCGTCAGGGTGCCGGGCACGGCGATGGTGGGCTTGCGGGCGCGGAGGTCGTCGAGGGTCATCGGCTCGCGGGCGATGAGCTTCGGGCCGTAGCGGTCGCCCATGCTGGAGCCGGAGGCGAGCAGGGCGTAGGTGTCGGCCAGGTGGGCGTAGGCGTGGATGCTGACGGCCGAGACTTCCAGCTCGCCGTTGAGGGCGCGTCGGTTCAGGGTCTCGATGTCTTCGAGCTGGTGGACGAAGTGCAGGTCGCCCGTGTCGAACTTGTCGTGAGCCAGGGCATAGAACATGAAGGCATCGTCGGAGTCGGGGCTGTGCCCGACTCGAATGGTGCGCCGGCCGTCGGTACTCATGGGATCGCGGAAGCCTCGGGGCGGGGGTGCGGGATCAGGGGAAACGCGGGTTGTTTGGCAAGGAGGGCGAGAGGGAGTTCGCTCCAGATCGGGCCAGGGGACGGAGTCTCCTTCCCCTTTGGTCTGCGTCGGGGCTGCGGTGCGGACCAGGCCCGAACCCGATGGTCCGCACAGTGGACCCGACAGCTGCTTCCCGTCTCAAATGGTGCGTTGTGGGTGGCCCCGGTTGCTCGCCAACCGGGGCGGCGATGCCGCACGAGGCCACGGGGGCCGCACAAAAACCTCTCGTCGCTGCGCGACCCCGGTTGGCGAGCAACCGGGGCCACCCAGAAAAAGGAGCAATGCCTCGTTTGAGACAGGAAGCGGTACGCACGTTTGAGCACGGTTCTCACGGGCCAGGCCGGGCGAAGCCCCCTCACCCCGGCCCTCTCCCTCGTGGGCGGGGGAGAGGGAGCAAGAGCCATCTCAACCTTCTCCCCCGCAATCGGGGGAGAGGGTGGCCGAAAGCCGGGTGAGGGGGCGATCGGCGGACGAGGCGAGACGGGCGATCGAGGGACCGCGCACAAGCGGCTTCTGCCCGGTCGTCACGTTCCGGTCGGGGGACGGGGTCCCCTTCCTGCCACGTGCGTCGGAATCCGCCCTTTGGTAATAGAATAGACAAGGCCGCCGCTCCGGTCCACCTGAGCAACAGGGGACCGGGGCGACGGCCGAGCGAATCAAGGGATGGGCGGGAGGGTCAGGTCAGTCAGGCGATCAGCCTTCCTGTTCCGTCTCGCCGATCGGGCCGAGCATGTCGAGGGCGTCGAAGGGGTCGAGCATCGGGTCGAGCTCGGCGTCTTCGAGCAGGTCGGCGAAGGGCATGTCTTCGGGGACCTCGCGGCCGGCCTGACGCAGGGCCTCGACGTAGCGGAGGACCGCCTGGCCGGTGTCCTTGCGGTTCAGGTCGTCATCGCGGTAGGTCGGGTAGTTGTCGAGGACCGACTTCCAGAGGTCGAGCCCTTCGCGGTAGGTGTTGGCCGCCGTCGGGAAGTCGGCGTTGAGGTAGGCCAGGTAGCCTTCGTAGAACAATTCTCGGGAGCGGACGCCATCGGTTTCCATCTCGGCCCGGCAGCGTTCGACCCAGTAGCGGAAGTTGTTCTGGTTGGCCCAGCGGTCGGTCCAGGCCATCTTGTTGTCGGTCAGGCGCTCGGCCTCGTCGGGGGTGACCTCGCGGATCTCCTTGTCTTCGTAGCGGCTGAGCAGCTCGGCCCAGTAGCGGGTATCGGTCCGGTACTGTTCGATCAGGGCGGGCTCGAGCACGTCGCCGATGCGGATCGGCTGGGCCACGAGTTCTCCCTGGATGCGGAGGGCGTTGGGAGAGCGGAACTCGTAGTCGCCGAACTTCAGCCATTCCCGCTCGGCCAGGTCCCACTCGGCTTCAGCACGTTCGCCAAACTGGGCGGGGACGTTGATCTTGCTCCGCTTTTCCAAGGCCGCGGCGTAGCGGGTCTGGGCGTGGGCGGGCATGGTGCGGAAGGCCAGGTCGCCGGGGCGTCCTTTGCGGTTCTCGACGGGGTCGACGAACTCGACGGGGGTTTCCAGCTCGGTGGCGAGGCGCTGGAACTCGTCGGCGCGGTCGACGGCCAGCTCGAACCAGCCTCGGGAGACCTTGAAGTTGTCGTCGTAGAGGCGGTTGTCGACGGGGTCGGTGCGGAAGTCCTCGTCAACGTCTTCGTGGAAGAGCTGACGGAGGATGATCGCCTCGTCGGCGAAGCCGATCTTGTGGTAGTAGGTCCAGGCGGTGTCCCAGACCAGGTCGGGGCTTCTCGGGTTGTTGGTCACGCCTTCGCGGAGGAAGTTGATACCGTTTTTGATCCAGATGTACTTGTCGGCCGGATCGTCCCATTCGACCGAGACGTTGTAGGCCAGGTTCCAGCCCTGGAAGGTCCAGATCGAGAGGAAGTGGGGCTGAAGCTTGGTGATCAGGTCGACTCGGGTTTTCAGCTGGTCCCACTCTTGCAGGCGCTGAAGGTCTTGCGCCTGCATCCAGAGGGCGTTGGCGACGACCCCTCGGAAGCCGCCGATCATGGCGAGCTTGAGCATGAAGCTTCCGGCGTTAACCTCGCCGAGGGTGGCTTCGCCCAGGTCTCTCCGGCTTTTTTCCCCTTGCAGCCAACGGCCGTAGGGGACCATGACGGCGAAGAGACCGAGGATCAAGGAGCCATAAAGAATCTGTTTGGCCCGAATGGAGAGCGTACTCATGCGGCCACCTCGCGATTTTTCAGGATGAAATAGCCGGCGATCGAGAAGGGAAGGGCGTAGGCCAGGGCCAGCAAGACGTTCGCGCCCAGGGTTTGCCACGGAATCGCGAAGCCGTCGGCCACGAGATTCGAGAGGTCCATGGCCGAGAAGTTCGGCACGATGAAGATCAACAACGACATGATCGGCACGACGATCGCGTCGAGCGATTTGGCCAGGATCACGCCGAGGGTGGCATCGAGGCTCGACATCTGGTTCTCGTGCGAGATCATGCGGATCATCGACTCGAAAGGCCCTCCGCCGGTCATCTGGCCGCTGGCCAGCTGGCTGAGGATGGGGAAGAAGACTTCACCGGCGACGAAGAAGAAGACGGTGATCAAGAGGGCGACCGGCCAGCTCAGGAAGGTGCCGGCCCAGACGCCGATGGCCGTCAGGACCATGGCTTGCAGCCAGATGCCGGCCATGCCCTTCAGGTAGTTGGCCAGGAACGAGCCCTGGCTGGCGACGATGAACAGGTCGCTTTCGGCCATGCCGAGGTACTGGGTCGGGCTGAGGCACTGGACCTGGATGGTCAGGTACCCTCGGCTGCCGACGAGCATCGAGGCCGGGAAGGACCACTTGTTGGTGTAGTACTCCCGCACGTCGAAGGTGTCGCTGTAGACCAGTTCCGGAATCAAGGGGTTGGCTTGACCGGCGAATTCCTGGGCCAGCGGGTCGAAGATCAAGGGGCCCGGCTGAGGATCACCGGGGAGCATCGGGGCCTCGGTCGAGAACGGGTGGACAACCTGAATCGACGCATAGACCGGCTCGCCGGGGCGTCCCTTGGTGGTCCGGTAAACAGTGAAGGTCATTTGCACGGGAACGTCGGGCGATCGCAAGGCGGTGGCCTCGGCGAGCAGCCGATCGGCCTCGGCTTCGTCCTCGGTAGCCTGAGCCTGCTCCATCAAGTCGACGTAGCGGCCGACGAGTTCCTGGTACTGCTGGTTGAGGCTCGCCCGCTGTTCCTCGATTCCACTGATACGAGCATTGATGCGAGAAAGTTCGCTCGGCTCGGCCCCTCGCTTCTGGGCCTCCAGCTCCATGCGGTCGTAGGCGAGGTCGTAGATCTGGTTGGCCAGGTCTTCCACCGTGCCGGAGACGAGCAGGAGGTGCAGGGGAACGGGTTTCGAGAGCGTCGGGAAGGGCATGCCGGGCCGATCGGGAAAGAGGCGATCGACCGGGTGAGGGAGGTTGTCGCCAAAGAGCCACGAGGCCTCGGCCTGCGTTGCCCCCTCGACGAAGCTGCGGATTTCCAGCTCCTGGCCGACGTCGACCCCCTTGATCCTCGGCTCGCCGACCGAGTCGATAAAGGTCAACGACCCGTCGATCGGCAACCGGGCCGACATGCGGGTCTGAAGCTGGTCGAGCTGCGAGGAAAGCTGCGAGGCCCGGTTCGTCAGGCCCGCTTCACGAGCCTCGGCGATCTCGGCTTCCAGTTCCTCGATTCGGCCTCCGACGTTGCGGTCGAGGTAAATCAGGCTGATGCCGCCCAGGGCGAGGATCAAGACCGTGACCACCGCCATAAAGCCGAACATCCGGCCCCAGACGATTTCCAGGCGACGGACCGGCTTGGTCACGATCGTGTAGATCGTCTGAAAGCGGATGTCGTTGGGCAGCGAGATGGGGGTAAGAATCGCCACCATGACTGTCAGCAGGATTGATGACAGAAGCATCAAGGTGCCGACATACAGGCGGCTCAGCTCGGCCTGCCGAAGCGCATCAGGCGGCTGGAGGAACCAGTGCGTGAAGGCGAGGATCAACAGGAAGATGACCAGCACGGCCCAGGGAATCCGCGTCTTGCGGAACGACTCGACCCAGCTGAATTTGCCCATCGCGAAGAGCCGTCGCGGCCGGACCCGAGCCACTTCTCCCAGCACCAGGAGCGTGATGCGGAACAGGACCACGAAGCCCATGTACGTCAGGGCCATCTGCACGGCCAGGAGCGTCAGGGCGACCACGCCCGAGGGGGTCAGCGAGCCGTCGACATTGACCATCGCCGTTCCCGGAGTCATGCCCAGGCCAGGCGCGAAGAACTGCACCGACCCTTTCGGCAGACTCAACGTCACGGCGACCGCGAAGAGCAAGGCCAGGTGAATACCGACCAGAACCAGCATGTCTCCCACGCTTCGCTGGCGGAGAATGCCGGACCAGAGCACCACTTCGAGCCAGAGCAACCCGACCGCCAGGCAGATCAGACCCACCAACGACGAGACCGAGACGCCCAGCACTTGCACGTCGGCCAGCTGGCCCGAGCCCTGGGCCACGCGGACAAAAATGCTGCTGATGCCGACGAGAATGGCCAGCAGCAACGCCAGGTCGATGGGTCGGGCGCCGCCGATCGTCACCTTCGGCCGTCGCCGGCCGCGCAAGGACGAGAGAACCCAGGCTCCCACCCAGCCGAGCAACCCGGCCAGCGAGACGACCTTCGCCCAGCTCAGCGGTGGACCCCACCAGACCGGCACCGTGGCTCGGGGGTCGCCGATCAAGAGAACCCAGTATTGCCAGGCCTCCATCTGCTCGGCCGCGACGGTCGAGGGGGCGACCATCGGGCCACTCTGGCCGCCGGCCCCCGGCGCGGCGGGCGCCGGGGCCGGGGCCGTTGCGGGGGCCGCGGAGCCAGGGGCCTCTTCGGTGACAATCGCCTGGGCCGGCATGGTGGACGAACCCGGCGGGGCGTCGGGGCCGGCCTGGTCGCCGCCGGCCTGCGCCCAGCACAGCATCAGGATTAAACTCAGCGCAGACATCGCTCGGGGAGACTCCAGAAGCGGATAAGGACGGGGAGGAACTCGAAGTCGCGAGGCCCGGGATGAGCCTTGAGGATCAGTGTCATCGTCGTCGTCGATCTTCCCTCCTCATTCTGATGCGTTCCGGGTGGCCCTGGTTGACGAGCAACCGGGATCGCGGAGCGACACGAGGCCTCGGAAGGCCCCCTGCGGCCTCTTGCGACTGCGCCGCCCCGATTTGGCAAAGCAACCGGGGCCACCCAGGGGCAAGGAGCGACGGATCAGATGAGGATGGAAGCAGGAATCGGGCGGGTCGAGTCGTCGAGGACCCACCGGTTTCCTCGGGGGACGGGAGGCGAGTCATTGAAACGACTCGATGCACCCGACCCCTTGGGAAACCCGCGTTGATTGACTCAGGACCTCTTGGCCGCGGTCTCCGGAGCGGCAGGGGCGCCGTCTCCCGCGGCCGAGGCGGGCATGCCGGGGCGGTCGCCCACCCGTCGGCGGCCGGGGTGCAGGTCGCTCTCGCGGACGATCCGCAGGAACAGCTCTTCGAGCGTGGTCGTCGGGTGGTCGACGGCCAGGACCTCGCCGCCGTGCCGCTTGATGATCGCCTCGATTTCGGGCAGCGCGGCCGCGGGCAGATCCTTCGTCTTGATCTGGGTCACGTCCTGCACGGTCAAGAGGTCGCGGACCTCGCCCAGTTCCTTCAGCTCGCCACGGTGCAAAATGGCGATGCGGTCGCAGATGTCCTGCATGTCGGCCAGGAGGTGGCCGGAGAGGATGATCGTCTTGCCGCGCTCGCGGAGTTCCCGGATGCGGTCCTTGATCTCGGAGGTGCCGATCGGATCGAGGCCCGAGGTCGGCTCGTCGAGCAGGATCATCTCCGGGTCGTTGATGAGTGCCTGGGCCAGGCCGATCCGGCGCTGCATGCCCTTCGAGTACTCGCGGATCTGCCGGTGCTTGGCGGCGGTCAGGCCGACCATGTCGATCAGTTGATCGACCCGCTTCTTCCGCTCGCTCGGGCTGAGCTTGAACAACCGGCCGTAGAAGTGGAGCGTTTCCTCGGCGTTGAGGAACTTGTAGAGGTACGACTCCTCGGGCAGGTAGCCGAGCCGCTCGTTCTTGGCGACGTTGGTGGCCGACTCGCCGAAGAGGAAGGCTTCCCCCTCGGTCGGAAAGAGCAGGCCGAGCAAGAGCTTGATCGTCGTGGTCTTGCCCGAGCCGTTGGGGCCGAGCAAGCCAAAGATTTCCCCTCGGTGAACCTTCAGGTCCAGCGCCTTGAGGGCCAGCACCTTCGGGCGCC
Source organism: Tautonia marina (assembly GCF_009177065.1). Classification (NCBI taxonomy): domain Bacteria; kingdom Pseudomonadati; phylum Planctomycetota; class Planctomycetia; order Isosphaerales; family Isosphaeraceae; genus Tautonia; species Tautonia marina. The sequence goes on along the minus strand of NZ_WEZF01000013.1, from coordinate 82,992 downwards.
CCCAGAAATCGCGGTAGACCTTGGTCAGGTTCCGGGTTTCGATGATGACGTCGGAGTTCATCGCCAGGCGCCCTGCATGCTGGATGAGTTCAAAAAAGAAGAACGAAAATGCGAGCGAAGGGCTCCGCCCGACCCGAGCAATTCCGGGTCCACGGGCGTCGCGACCCCCAATGCAGACGATGGATCGATTCGATCGAGGAAGAATCCGATCAGACGCCCCCCATTTGCCTTTTCCGGCCGAACGGCCGGAGCAACCACGCGAGCCCCGAGATCGGGGCGCAGAGCGATCGGAGCGGGAGGAGTTTGCGGCTTCTACGACCGAGGCCGGACTTCGGTTCGATCGCCTTGAAAACAGGCGACCTCGACGGGGTCCCCATCGGTCACTGCACCATCATCCCCCGCCAAGGGGCCTTTGTGCAAGGCTATCGCCCACTTGACCTACCGACAAACCCGAACAGCCCGAGCGACCCGCCGGAATCGCCACGACCGCCGCCCCCATTTTTTCCGACGCGAGACCCGAACGCCCGCCGACCTTCGGGGTTGCGGAATTCTTGTGGAATCGGCTGTCGGAGGTGACTGGGGCCATCTTGGCCGTATCGTCGTGTCGGGTGGATCGAGTCTTCGAAGGCTCGCCGAGAAGTCCCAGAGGCGGATCGGTACGTCTTCGAAGACTTGACGCACCCGACAAAACGGTTTCCTCCAGAACGCAGCACTCGTCTTTGGGCCCAATCGGCTGGCGTTGTCGCAAGTTAAGAATTGGACTAAGATGAATGTCTTCGTGCAGCCGAATCGGCCCGTTCGGGTCATCGGCTGCCGGTCGAGACGCCGCGCCCGACCCAAGGTGGACCCGATCCGTGCCCAGGATGCTGTGCCCCCGAATCGGCCGACGGCGTGTGATCGCGGCCTCGGTCATCCTCTTGGCCGTGCTGTTCGATCCCCTCGTTGTGTTCGGCCAGGAAGGCGAGATGCCCGCCGCTGCCGCCGAGGAATCGAGCGGTGGCTTCGACACGTCGTTCCTGAAGCTCATGGTCACCTCGACCGGGCCGATCGGCGTGGTTTTGCTGTTGATGTCGTTCTATCTGGTGGCCCTGGTCGTCTGGATGTACTTCGAGTACCGCCGGGGGGTGGCGATCCCGGAGCGCCTGACCCGCGACCTGAACACGCAACTGATGCAACGGCAGTACTCGACGGCCTTCGAGATCGTCAACAGCGATCGGTCGTTCCTCGCCCGGGTGCTGTCGGCCGGCGTTCGCAAGCTGCCCAACGGCCAGCCGGCCGCCTTGCGGTCGATGCAGATGGTCAACGACGACGTGACGATGGAGATGGAGCACCGCACGGCCTATCTGGCCACCGTCGGCACGCTCGGCCCGTTGATTGGTCTGTTCGGCACGGTTTACGGCATGATCATCGCCTTCCGGGCCATGTCGGCCGAAGGGCAGCCCGAGGCCAGCCTGCTGGCTGGGGGGATCTCGACGGCCCTCTTTGCCACCTTGCTCGGGATCGGCGTGGCCATCCCGGCGATCACCTTTTACGCCATCTTTCGCAACCGGATCGCCCGGCTCTCGCTTGAGGTCGAGCTGGCGGCCGAGTCGCTCCTGGAGCAATTCGCCTCGGGAGTGCGATCGCCCCATCCCCTGGCCGTCGCTCCCAGCACCGGGGCCATGCCGATGCCTCCGCCGAGTTCGCCGAACCCGCCTCGGACCCCGCTCGGCGGGCCTCCGCCCTCGCGAGACGACTGATTCGCGCTGTTCCGCTTCCACTCAGCCAGCGCCTTTTTTGATCAGGCCGGTCAAGCCCCATGCCGAGACGCGACCCCGAAGGCGATCCATACCGCCTGGAAATGAACCTGACGCCGCTGCTCGACGTCGTCTTGCAGCTCATCACGTTCTTCATGATGCTCGTCCACTTCGGCACGCAGATCGAGGCGGCCGACCGCGAGGTCCGCTTGCCCGTCGCTCCGGCCGCCTTGCCGGGGGCATTGGCCAGTGAGGATCGCCTGGTGGTCGTCATCGACGCCGCCGGCCGCCTGATCGCCGGCAACCGCGAACGCAGCGGGGCCGAGGCGCAAGAATGGTGGACCGAGCAGGCCGCCCGGCGCTTCCGGGGGGCTTCGCTGCTCGGTGAATCGCTCGATGAGCTGACCACCCAGGTCATCATTCGGGCCGATCGCGACGCGCCGTATGGGGCCGTGCGGTCGAGCCTGGCCGCGGCCCAGCGCTCCGGGTTCGCCCGGTTCAGCCTGGTCGTCATGATGGAGGAGGCGCGGCCATGACCATGCTCGGACCCGAGACCGCCCCGCAGACGCGATGGAAGAAATCTCCCGAACACATGGTCGAGTTTCCGGTTGCGCCGATGCTCGACATGTCCTTCCAGCTCCTCGCCTTTTTCATCCTCACCTTTCAGGCCCCGAGCGGCGAGACGCGGATCGACCTGTACTTGCCCTCGGCCCCGGCCGCCCTGGTCGTGGCTCCCGAGGGCTCGGAGGGAAGACCTCGCCCCGGATCGGCCGCCTCGATGCCCGACCTGGAAACCGATCTGCTTGTCCGGGCCGAGGCCGACGAACTGGGCGACCTCGTTTCGCTGACCCTGCAGGGGGCTCCCGTTCCTGATACCCGGGCCCTCCGCGACCGCCTGCAACGCTACCGCGAGCAACTGGCCGGTGAGCCGGTGAAGGTCCGGCTCGAAGCCGACGACCGCCTCCGCTACGAGGAGGCCGCGCGGATCATCGGCTCCTGCTCGGCTGCCGGGGTCGATTCCGTCCGCCTCGCCGGCCCGGCCGACAACGATCCGGGAGGGGAGGCCCTGCCATGATCGCGCGACGCTTTGCGCTTCGGCGATCGCTCCTTTGTGTTTGTCGGGGCGGGCTTCTGTTGCTCCTCCTCATCGGCCTGTCTGGTTCGACCCTGGCGGTTCAGGATCAGGTCGGCGACGACCCGCTCACGCTGGCCGACCTCGACGCGTACCGCAAGGCCCTGCAACCCGACGAGCCGGGCTCGGCCGATCCCCAGCCCGTGACCTTCGCCGACCTCTGGGAGCGGCCCGACGATTGGCTCGGCCGCCGGGTCGTGATCGAGGGGCGGGCCGCTCGACGCTTCCATCAAGGGGCGATTGGCGAGTATCCCCCGCTGGTCGAGCTCTGGATCGCCTCAAGGACTGGCAACCCGACCTGCCTCGTCTACCCCGAGCCCGAAGGGGGCGACCCGACCCCACTGGGCGGCACCGTCCGATTCGTCGGCACCTATCACAAGCGCGTTCGCTACGAGGCTGCCGACGAGCCGAGGCTCGCCCCCTTGCTCGTCGGCCCCGAGGCTCCCGAGCTGATCCGAGGCCCCGCCCGAGGCCGTTGGCAGCCAATCGGCCCGTTCCGGCAGGTGGACTGGCTCGTCGGCCTGATCGTGGCCGCGGCCGTCGTCTCGGTGATCGTCCGCCAGGTCCTCGCGCGGCCTCGCCCTCGCCGACGGGTCCGAGAGGCGATCGACGGCCCGCCCCCCGAGTTCCTCGACGGTCCGGCTCATGCCGACGCGGCTGAAGCGAGGGAGCCTTCCCCGGATTCGGACGGACGATCGGACCCCGACCGAGGAGGACCGCGCCATGCCCCTTGAACTCGGCCGATCTCCCCTGACCGATCTGCGGGCCTTGCTCGGGTCGGCGGCCTTTCACGGCGCGCTCGTAATCATCTGCTCGCTGTTCGTCCTGCGAGCGGTCTTGCCCGGTCGCGCCTCGGAGGAGGAACCCCCCGGCCTGGTCGGCGAGATCGGGCCGGTCGATAACCGGGCCTCGGGCGTGGCTCCCGGCGGTGGGCCGGGGGACCTGGGAGGCACCCTGACCCCCGAGCAGATGGAACGGCTCGGCCCGATGGTCGACGTGCAGGCGACGACCACCGATCCCAACGCCCTGGCCGATTCCCTGATCGACGAAATTCTCGCCACGCCGACGGCCGCCACTCCGAATGAGAACGCCGATCCCTTACCCTTGCCCGAGATGCCCGGAGTCGGTGTCTTGCCCGGACCCGGCACCGGCGGCGGCGGTGGCGACGGCGGCGGCTCCGGCGGTGGCCAGGGGCAGGGGATCGGTGCCGGGACCGAGTTCTTCGGCGCGAAGGAACGGGCCACGTCGTTCGTCTACGTCATCGACCGATCGGCCAGCATGACCAACCGCAGCTCGATCGACATGGCCAAGCGCGAACTGCTCGCCAGCCTCCGCCGATTGCCCGCCGACGCCCGCTTCGGCGTCGTCTTTTACAACGAGCGTGCCAACCCGTTTCTCGATGCCGCTGGTCAGCCTCGGCTGATGCCGGCCGACTCGGCGAACAAGGCCCGGTTCGAGTCGAGGCTGGCCGCGATTCCCGCCGACGGCGGCACCAACCACGTCGACGCCCTGCTGGCCGCCTACGCCATGAAACCCGAGGTCATCTTCTTCCTGACCGACGCCGACGACATGACCGACCGCGAAGCCGAGCAGCTCATCCGGGCCGCCGGCTCGATCCGTGTTCAGGCCATCGAGTTCGGGATCGGCCCCGACTCCGGCCTGTCCGTCCCGTTGCGCACGCTGGCCAACGCGACCGGAGGGGGGTACCGGTACATCAATGTCATGACCTTCGCCATCGGTCGATTTTCGTCGGAATGACTCCGGAGGCCTCGGAACGCCGCCCGGATCATCCAGAAATTGGAGAGAATCGAGCCTCGTCCGAGAGAATTCGTTGGCTCGATCCCCCCGGCTCATCGTATCATGGTCGGAACACGTCCCGACCCGACGCGATCCGATTCGATTCGACCCTCGATCTTGATTCTCCGTCCGGGGCTGATGCCGACCGAGGTCTGATGGCTGCTTCCGAAGCCGACATGCTGTTGATCGCCCAGATTCGCGAGGGTGATATGCGAGCCTGGCAGGTGCTCATCGAGCGCTACGAGGGACGCTTGCTCGCCTTTGTCGATAGCCGATTGCACGACCGGGCCACCAGTGAGGACGTGGTGCAGGAAACCTTCATCGGCTTTCTGACCAGCCTGCCGAACTTCGACGATCGCCGAGACCTGGAAGCCTATCTGTTCTCAATCGCCGCTCACAAGCTGACCGACCAGCTCCGACGTCAAGGACGCCGGCCGATCGACCAGTTCGGATCCGACGACCACGGCCGCCCCCTCGAAGAAGTCGCCGGCCCTGCCCGAGCCGCCAGCAGCATCGCCCGAAGCTCCGAACGCCGCGACGCCGAGGAACGCCTGTTGACTGAAGCCCTCGGCCAGATCATTCAGGATTGGCAGGCCAAGGGAGACTTCCCTCGCCTGCGATGCCTGGAACTCCTGATCGTCAAGGGGTGGGCCAACAAGGACGTCGCCACTCATCTCGGCCTGACCGAACAGGCCGTCGCCAGCTACAAGTTCCAGACCATCAGCCGCCTGAAGGAAATGGCCCGCCGCGCCGGCATGAGCCTCGGCGGCCTGGACTGATTGACCGGACCTGGAACGGAACGGAACCCTATCCTCATGGCCGACCCCGCCCCCCTCGCCATCGACGATGAGACGCTTCGGGCCTACCTGGCCGAGACCCTCTCCGGCGCCGAGATGGCCCGGGTCGAGCGGGCCTTGCGCGGCTCGGCCTCGCTCCGGCAGCGCCTTGAAGACGTCCGGCAGGATCGCCCCGAAAGCGCCATTCACACCCTTGGCGCCATCTGGCGGCGCGCCCGGCTCTCCTGTCCTTCTCGGGAAGACCTGGGCAGCTATGTCATCGAGGCACTCGATCCCGATTATCACGACTACATCACGTTTCATGTCGATGTCATCGAGTGCCCCTTTTGCCGGGCGAACCTCGACGACCTTCGCGGCCAGTTCGCCGCCGACGCCCCCACCTCGCAAACCCGCCAGCGCCGCTACTTTCAGTCAAGCCGCCACCTGCTCAGCGGCGACGAGGACTGATCGGAGCCAATCGCCCGGCTTCGATTCCCACTGCGTCGGGGTGGCTGGGGTCATCCTGACCCCAGCGAGCCCAGACGGGGCGTCATCGATCGGCTTTGGAATCAGCAATTGATCGTGCGTTTATCCACGGCCAGGGCGGCTTCCTTGAGCGTTTCGGAGAGGGTCGGGTGCCCGTGGCAGATGCGGGCGATGTCCTCGGCGCTGCCGGCGAACTCCATGACGGCGACCGCCTCGGCGATCATGTCCGAGGCCCTCGGCCCGATGATATGCACGCCGAGTACGCGGTCGGTCTTCGCATCGGCCAGCACCTTGACGATGCCGTCCTTCTCGTCCATCGCCTTGGCCCGGCCGTTGGCGATGAAGGGGGCCTTGCCGACCCGGTAATCGCCCCCCTTTTCCTTGAGCTGTTCCTCGGTCAGACCGACGCTGGCGATCTCGGGCCAGGTGTAGATGACGCTCGGGATCGTCTCGTAGTTGACGTGCCCCGCCTTGCCGGCGAGCAGCTCGGCAAAAGCCACCCCTTCCTCCTCGGCCTTGTGTGCGAGCATCGGCCCGCTGACGATGTCGCCCAGGGCGTAAATGGAGGGAACCGTCGTGCGGAAGTGCGCGTCGATCGTCACCTTGCCCGCCTTCGGGTCGTGCTCGACCCCGACCGCGTCCAGGCCGAGCCCGTCCAGATAGCCGCGTCGGCCGACCGAGACAAGCACCTTGTCGCAGTCAAACGTCAGGGTCTTGCCGTCCTTGGTTTCGGCCGAGAGGGTGGCCTTGCCGTTCTTCACCTCGGCGCCGGTGACCTTCGTTTCGAGCTGGAACTCAAGCCCTTGCTTCTGCAAGATCTTGTACAACTGATTGCCCAGCTCGTGATCGACGATCGGCACAATCCGAGGCAAAAACTCGATGACCGTGACCTTCGCACCGAGCCGCTTCCAGACCGATCCCAGCTCCAGGCCGATGTAGCCGCCGCCGACCACGACCAGATGCTCCGGCACCTGCTCGAAGGCCAACGCCTCGGTCGAGCCGACGATCGTCTGGCCGTCGAACTTGAGGAAGGGCAGCTCGATCGGCTCGCTGCCGGTCGCCAGCAAGATGGCGTTGGTTTCCAGGGTCCGCTCGCCGCCTTCGTTCAGCGCGACGTGAACCGAGTTCGGGCCGGCGACCTTGCCGACCCCGTATACCGGTTCAATCTTGTTTTTGCGAAAGAGGCCGCCGACCCCCTGGGTCAGCTCCTTGACCACCTGATCCTTGCGGCCCATCATCGCGCCGAGGTCGAGCCCGACGCCATCGACCGTGATCCCGTGCTTGGAAAAGCGGTGCGTGGCCAGTTCGTACAGCTCGCTCGAATCCAGAAGTGCCTTGCTCGGAATGCATCCGACGTTCAGGCAGGTCCCTCCCAGCGTCGGCCGTTTCTCAACGCAGGCGACCTTCATCCCGAGCTGCGCCGCCCGGATCGCGGCCACATAGCCGCCCGGTCCCGCGCCGATAACAACCAAGTCGTAACGGTCCGACACTGCTGGTCCTTTCTCAGTAAGCAGGAGGCAGTAAACAGGAGGCAGAGAAAGCGGAAGACAGAAAAGACGGAGGGGAGAGAAGGCAGGAGACGGAAGACAGACCAACGTCTGAGGAAGGAAAGGGGCGAATTCGAGGCAATCCCGATCCCCGCTTCCCCTCCCCTCTGCCTACCGCCTACTGCCTACTGCCCTCAGATCTCAAGCATCATGCGTTCCGGGTTTTCAATGCATTCCTTGATGCGAACGAGGAAGCTGACGGCTTCGCGGCCGTCGATGATCCGGTGGTCGTAGGAGAGGGCGAGATACATCATCGGTCGGATAACGACCTGATCGCCGACGGCAACCGGGCGCTTCTGGATCGAGTGCATGCCGAGGATGCCGCTCTGCGGCGGGTTGAGGATCGGTGTCGAGAGCAACGAGCCAAAGACACCGCCATTGGTGATCGTGAAGGTGCCCCCTTGCAGGTCATCGACAGAGATCTTGTTCTCGCGGGCCTTCTTGCCGAACCCGGCGATCGTCTGCTCGATCCCGGCGAACGACAGGGTGTCGCAATCACGGATCACCGGAACCATCAACCCCCGCTCGGTGCTGACGGCCACGCCGATGTCATAGTAATTGTTGTAAACAATCTCGGTGCCGTCGATCTGAGCATTGACCGCCGGAAACGCCTTCAGCGCCTCGACCGTCGCCTTGACGAAGAAGGACATGAAGCCGAGGTTGACCCCGTGCTTCTCCTTGTACGCATCCTTATATTTGCCGCGCAAGGCCATGACGGCCGACATGTCGGCCTCGTTGAAGGTCGTCAGAATCGCGGCCGTTTGCTGGGCCTGCACCAGCCGCTGGGCGATCTTCTGGCGGATGAGCGGAAGTCGCTGGCGCGTTTGCCGGCCGGTTCGCGGTGCGGCCGACGGGGCAGGGGCTGAGGGCTCGGCGGCCGCCGGGGCCGATCCGCGCGACTCGACCGCGCCGATCACGTCTCCCTTGGTGATCCGTCCCCCTCGGCCGCTCCCTTCGACGCTGGCCAGATCAACCTTCTCCTCCTCCGCCAATCGCCGGGCCGAGGGGGACGGCGAGCCCGCCATCGGACCGTTGCCTCCCGAAGACGGGGCAGGGGAGGGGGCCGCCTCGGCCTTTGCGGGCTCGGCGGCGGCCTTCGGGGCTTCGGGTTCCTTGGCGGCTTTGGGCTTCGGGGCCTCGGTCGGGGTGCCAGAGGGGTCGATCGTGCCGACGGTCGCGCCGACCTCGACGGTCTCGCCTTCGGGAACGCTGATTTTCAAGACGCCGTCGGCCGGGGCGGGCACTTCGGTGCTGGCCTTGTCGGTTTCGACCTCGAACAGCGGCTCGCCCGACTTGATCTGCGAGCCGTCCGGCTTCAGCCAGCGCGACAGGATCCCCTCGGTGACGGACTCGCCGGCGCTCGGCACTTTGATCTCGACTGCTGCCATCGCGGGAAGACTCGGTTCGAGGGCCTCCCCGTTCCCATCGCCGGGCCGAGGCGCACGGAGGGGCGGCCGGTGCGGTTCGATTGCAAGTGGTTTCGATTCAAGCGGTTCGGTCAGATCGGGCGAGGCTCGATCCGATCGCTTCGGCCGGCCTGGCGGGGCTCGCCGAGAGGCCCTCGCGCGCTCGCCGATCGGGCTGCGACGCGGGGCTTGTGTCCAGCATAACAAATAATTTCGGCCAAGAGGCATGGCCCTGCCTTCGATTTCAAAGAAGGAGGACCGATGTCAATGTCCCTGGCGTCGGTTTCACTCGCGGCGATGCTCGCGAGCGCGAGGACCCTCGGCTCGGGGGCGTGGTCGCATTCCCAGGACATGGCGGAAGAACGCGATGCTGACCAGGGTAAAGATCCCGAAGACGAGCACAGCCCGCCCGTTCTCGAACGGCACGGTTTCACGATTCGCCAGCGGCGCAATCACAAGGGTCACGATCCCGAGAAGCCAACCCCCGATCATGACCACCGAATAGGCCCGGACCAGGGCGACCGCCCACGGGTGCGGGGACCTCGGCGGAGTCGCAGACTCGGCCAGCCGCAGCAGGCGAGACAACTCGGTCTCGGTGATTGGGACAAGTAGGCCGGTACGTTGGTACCAGGATCGGGAGATCCGATCGAGGTCGAGCGGAATGCGCGGCAGTTCCTCGGCGGCGATCGGGACGATCGCCAACGACGGCGATTCGATCCGGCGACGGTGTTCGGCCAGCAGTTCGAGCGGAGGGCGGCCAGGCATCCGGGCCAGGTCGATCTCGGGGGGAGTGGCGTGGCGAACGTCCTGGTCAATCGTCAGCAGCCATCGCCCACCGTCGAGCCGGGTGTACACCGACATATGCGATTCGACCTGTTGACCGACCCCGAACCGATAGCAACTGTGCGTCAGGAAGGCGACCATGCGGCCGTTGTCGGATCGCCATAGCAGAACATGCTGGTCCAGGCCGGGGCCGACCACCTGCGTCCGATAGGCCAGGCCGAAGCCGAGGCCAGAGGCCTGACAGGCGTCCTCCAGAGGCCGGAGGGTGTCGAGCACCGCGGCCGGCAGGCGCTCGCGGTCACGGAGGTCGAGCCGATCGACCCGGGGCAGGGCGAACTGGTAGTGGAGGCGAATCCGGAGCAGCTTGCAGGCTGCGAGCACCAGGAAGTTGATCACATTCCGGGAGCCTTGCCAGGACTCGCCGAAGGTCATCCGCCTGCTGTCGAACTGGAGGACGTCGGTCAGCCGTTCCTTGCGGCCCAACTCCGGCGCGGCGTACGGATTGTCGTCGGGCGCGTCGGTCGGGCGATCGGCCATACGAGCATCTCTTGATGGCGGAGTCACTGAGGTCGAGTCATCCTCGGCGGCCTGTTTTCCGCGATCAACCACCCGCCGCCTCCAGGACACACTCAACCCTCGCCCCCGCGTACGGGAGAGAGGGTGGCCGAAGGCCGGGTGAGGGGGGCGGGGACGAGACGCGAGGCTCGACTCCGAACGCGAGGACCCCTCAACCCCGGCCCTCTCCCCGCAGAGGCGAGGAGAGGGAGGAAAACCATTCGACCGCCAGCGAGACGGCCGGATGAATCGCTCAGCGCTGGCCGTTGACGCTCGCCGGGGCGGTGGTCTTGCGACCGGCCATGGCGGTGACGAGGTGAGGCAGGACGGGGGCGCCGAGGGCGGCCTCGACCAGCTCGTCTTGCTCGCGGTTGTGCACGGCGTTCGAGCCGGTGGCGGGGCTGGCGCTGGCGTCCCGGCCGACGTAGTGGAAGGGACGGCCGGTCAGCTCGTGCAGGCGGTGAGAGACGAACGTCCAGCCACCCATGTTCTGCGATTCTTCCTGCGCCCAGACCCACTCGGTCGCGTTCTCATAACGCTCCAGGGCGGAGGTCAAGAGGGCGGCGGGGAAGGGGTAGAACTGTTCGAGCCGGAGGATCGCCACCTCGTCGTTCTTGTTCTGGGCTTCGCGGCGGGCCAGCAGGTCGTAATAGACCTTGCCCGAGCAGAGGACCACCCGGCGGACCGATTCGGGCGTGGTCGTCTCGTCGTCAAGCACCTCGCGGAAGTGGCCGGAGGTGAACTGATCGACGCCGGAGACACAACGCTTGTGCCGCAAGAGGCTCTTGGGGGTCATCACCACCAGGGGCTTGCGGAAGTTGCGGCGGACCTGGCGGCGGAGCAGGTGGAAGTACTGCGCGGGGGTCGTGCAGTTGACGACCTGGATGTTGTCTTCGGCGCAGAGCTGCAAGAAGCGTTCGAGCCGGGCGCTGGAGTGTTCCGGCCCCTGGCCCTCGTAGCCGTGCGGCAAGAGCAGGACGATGCCCGAGGCGCGGCCCCACTTCGATTCGCCCGAGACGATGAACTGGTCGATGATGACCTGGGCGCCGTTGACGAAGTCGCCGAACTGAGCCTCCCAGCAGATGAGCATATGCGGGGCGTCGAGCGAGTAGCCGTAGTCGAAGCCCAGGACGGCGGCCTCGGAGAGCATGCTGTCGAAGACGCAGAACTCGGCCTGGTTGCCGGGGTCGATGAAGTTCAGCGGGTAATAGCGTTCGCCCGTCTGCACGTCGACGACCGAGGCGTGCCGCTGGCTGAAGGTGCCGCGGCGGCTATCCTGCCCGCTGAGGCGCACCGGGGTCTTTTCGAGCATCAACGAGCCGAAGGCCAGCAGCTCGGCAAAGGCCCAGTCGATCGGCCCGCCGTCGGTCATGGCCTGCACCCGGGCGCCGAAGATGCGGTCGAGCTTGCGGTTGCGGGTGAAGCCTTCGGGCACGGAAGCCATGCGATCGGTGATCAGGGCGAGCCGATCGGCAGGCACGCCGGATTCGACCGGGTTCCAGTCGTACTCAGGGCGAAGTCCGTCCCAGGGGCCTTTGAAGCCCGGCTGGGCGATTTCAGGGCCTTCGGTGGCGTCGTGGACTTCTTTATAGATGGATTCGAGCTTTTCGCGGAAGGTTTCTTCGAGGGTGTCGGCTTCTTCCTGCGTCAGGTCGCCCGAGTCGATCAGTTGCTTCGTGTAGACTTCGAGCACGGGGGGATGCTTGCGAATCGCCTCGTACATGACCGGCTGGGTGAAGGCCGGCTCGTCGCTCTCGTTGTGGCCGTGCTTGCGGTAGCAGACCATGTCGATGACGACATCCAGCCCGAACGTTTCGCGGAACTCGGTCGCCAGCTCACCGACGTAGACGACGGCCTCGGGGTCGTCGCCGTTGACGTGGAAGATGGGCACCTCGATCATCTTCGCCACGTCGGTCGCGTATCGGCTCGATCGGCCGTCGAACGGCGCGGTGGTGAAGCCGATCTGATTGTTGACGACGATGTGAATCGTGCCGCCCGTGCGGTAGCCGGGCAGTTGCGAGAGGTTCAAGGTTTCGGCCACGAGCCCCTGGCCGGCGAAGGCGGCGTCGCCGTGAATCAGGATCGGCAGGCCGAGCTTGCGGTCGCGGTCCTCGAACAGACGCTGCTTGGCCCGAATCCGCCCTTCGACGACCGGGTTGACGGCTTCGAGGTGGCTTGGGTTGGCCGTCAGGGAGAGGTGGACCGGGTGACCATTGGCCCCGACGTGATCAGCCGAGAAGCCGAGGTGGTACTTCACGTCGCCGTCTCCGGCGACGGTCTTCGGCATGTTCCCTTCGAACTCGTGGAAGATCAGGCTGTACGGCTTGTTCAGGATGTTCGCCAGGACGTTGAGCCGCCCTCGGTGCGGCATGCCCAGCACGATCTCCTTGACCCCGAAGTTCGCCGACCGCTCGATGATCGCGTCGAGCAAGGGAATGAGCATCTCGCCCCCTTCGAGCGAGAAGCGCTTTTGGCCGACGTACCGGGAATGCAGGAAGGTTTCAAACAGGCTCGCGTTATTGAGTTTCCAGAGAATTCGCCGTTTCTTCTTGATGTCGAACCGTGGGTGGTTGCGCACCGGCTCCATCCGGTCCTGCAACCAGGTGCGGATCTTCCGGTCGCGGATGTGCATGTACTCGACACCGATCGTGCCGCAATAGGTCCGGCGAAGGACCTCGATCAGCTCCTTGAGGGTCGCTTGCGGCGGGTCGAACAGCCGGGTGAAGAACGGCTGGTTCAGGTGCTGATCCCCCAGGTCGAACTCGCTCAGATCGAGCGGGTCGTACGTCTCGCGGCGACCGGCAAGCTTCAACGGGTCGAGATCGGCGAGGTAGTGGCCGACCTCTCGGTAGGTATCGACCAGGCGGGTGACGGCGGCCTGGGCTCGGGCCAGTTCCAGCGCCTCGGGTTCGACCTCCACCGGAGTGGAGGCCGAGGGCCGACCGTCTCCCGGTGGTTCGGTTCCCGGTGGGGCGCCATCGACCCGGCCCAGTTCGAACCCTTCGAAGAAGTGCCGCCACGACGCATCGAGCGTCTCGGGCTCCTGCTGCCACCGCAGGTAATGCGCTTCGATCAGGTCCTGGTTCCACCGACTGGCGACCGTCGAGCGATTCATCGCAGCGTGTCTCATCTTCGGGCGCGACTGGCGCGGCAGCGCACGACGCGGCCCGGCCCCGATTGCTTGCCCAGGAGGCGGCGAGAAAAACGACATCGGATCGATCCCTCGCGAGCCGGCGCGGGGGTCGTAGGGAGGCCCGATGTCTCGCGTCAGTCTCCTATCCTAACGCAACGGCCGGGCCAGCCATATCCCGATTCTTCGCGCATTCCGGCTCAGCCGAAGGAGACCGCTCTCTCCCGATAACATTTCAGTATAGAGAAACCGGCCGGCTTCGGCACCGTCTTCTCGCCAGAGTCTTCCCAAATTTCAAGCAACACGGGGGCATGGACGCTGGCCGGCGTCAGCAAAAGAGGCGAAATCTCATCATTCCGACCCCATGATCTCGTCCGATCGACGTCAACCGCCGCACCGAATGTCCTGATCCGGGGCCGATCAACGCTCCGTTCTGATGTTTGCGTACGCGGCCAAGAGACCCTCTTCGCGCCAGACAAATCACGCGGTATGATGGTTCGCTTCGCCAGGAACACCGGAACCTTCCAAAGCATCGGGCAAGTCGCCCGGTCCCGGCCACCGGCGACTTCGTCCCCCAAGCGGTCAGGACCGCCATCGCGAAGGACTCGGCCACTTGGGCCGAAGGGCTTCGCGGTCGCCGATCGTCCGGCCCAAGAGAGTCGAATCGAGCGCCATGTACGCCATCTTCGAGGACGGTAGCCACCAGTTCCGCGTCAGCGAGGGCGACCTCGTGACCGTCGATCGCCGCGATGGAGATGACGGCGACGAAATCACCTTCGACAAGGTGCTGCTCATCTCCGGCACCGACGGCGAGCCGACGATCGGCGCCCCGGTTGTCGAAGGGGCCCAGGTGGTCGCCAAGGTGGTCCGTCAGTTCCGCGACAAGAAAATCGTCATCCGCAAGTTCCGCCGGCGCAAAGGGTACCGCCGCAAGCGCGGTCACCGTCAGCCCTTCACCACGGTCCAGATCGTCAGCATCAAGACCGCCTGAGTGACGTTTGTCGATTGTGCCAGATCAAGCCGTTTCTCGCGGTATATACCGCGAGCAACGGCTTATTTTTATTGCGGTATGGTAAACTTTGTTTTTAAATTTTTTTGAAACTTGGCAGCAGTTCGGAAAAATTGGTATTTTTGGAAGAATGGTTAAAATGTTCTGCGAAACTGTGTGGTGCTCGTATTCCCTCTAGGGTGTACATGGCGAAAACTGTCTTCTGGCGTCGCTCTCATCTGGCAGATATTTCCACATGGATGGCGACGCTTTCGGAGGAACCAATCGAGACGAACTTTCAGACTCGATCGAGCACCAGCATCAGGCCATAGTCGAATAACCTGTTGACACTGGTCGCAAGTCCAGTAATCATGCGCCCACCTCCAGGAGATTCGACTCACTCCGAATACCTGATAATAGATACGTTCGATCACAGGCGGAGGCCGGCGATGGCGACCGTTGATCATCGGGAAGAGCTCGGGCAGGATCGGGGCCAAGGGGCCGGGACGGCGGGGCGGGGGATGGTGGTTCCTCGCGTCTTCAGCACCGAGGGGGTCAGCCCGTTCGATCAGGTCGAGTGGGACGAGCGCACCGCGGCCATCAAGGACGAGCGTGGCAAGGTCATCTTCGAGCAGACCGGCTGCGAGGTGCCGCGCTCCTGGAGCCAGCTCGCCACCAACGTCGTCGTCAGCAAGTACTTCTACGGTGAGGTCAACACGCCCGAGCGTGAATTCAGCGTTCGGCAACTGGTCCACCGCGTCACTCGGACCATCACCGACTGGGGCAAGGCCGACGGCTACTTCGCCTCCGACGCCGACGCCGAAACCTTCTACGACGAACTGTCAGCCCTCTGCGTCAACCAGTACGGCTCGTTCAACTCCCCCGTCTGGTTCAACGTCGGCCTCTACCACCAGCGCGGCGTCTCCGGAGACGCCAACAACTACCGCTGGGACGAGGAAACCCGTTCGGTCGTCGCCGTCGACGACGCCTACAAGTACCCGCAAGGCTCGGCCTGCTTCATCCAGTCGGTCTCCGACGACATGGAAGGGATCATGAAGCTGGCCCACGCCGAGGCCATGCTCTTCAAGTACGGCTCGGGCACCGGTACCGACCTCTCGACCCTCCGCTCCAGCCGCGAGAAGCTCTCCGGCGGCGGCCGACCCTCCGGCCCGGTCAGCTTCATGAGGGTGTATGACGCCGTCGCCAGCGTCGTTAAGTCGGGCGGCAAGACCCGACGCGCCGCCAAGATGCAGACGCTCAAGTGCTGGCACCCCGACATCCTCGAATTCATCACGGCCAAGACCAACGAGGAACAAAAAGCCCACGCCCTGATCCGCGAAGGCTACGACGCCAACTTCAACGGCGAGGCGTATAGTTCCGTCCTCTTCCAGAACGCCAACCTTTCTGTCCGAGCCACCGACGCCTTCCTCCGCGCCGCGGTCAACGACGAGGAATGGACCACCCGCGCCGTCACCACCGGCCGGCCGATGGACACCTACCGCGCCAAGGATCTCCTCGACAAGATCGCCGAGGGGACCTGGACCTGCGGCGACCCCGGCATGCAGTACGAGGACACGATCCAGAAGTGGCACACCTGCCCCAACACGGCGCCGATCAACTCGTCGAACCCGTGCTCCGAGTACATGTTCCTCGACGATAGCGCCTGCAACCTCTCGTCGATCAACCTGATGAAGTTCCGCCGCGAGGACGGCAGCTTCGACGCCGAAGGCTTCCGCGCTGCCTGCCGCATCTTCATCACCGCTCAGGAAATCCTCGTCGACCACGTCAGCTACCCGACCGACCTGATCGCCGCCAACAGCCACGCCTTCCGGCCCCTCGGGCTCGGCTACGCCAACCTCGGCGCGCTCATCATGTCGACCGGCCGGCCGTACGACTCTCCCGAAGGCCGGGCCCTGGCCGGGGCGATCACCGCCATCATGCACGGCGAGGCCTACCGGACCTCCGCCGAGCACGCCGGCCGCCTCGGACCCTTCGACGGCTTCCGGATCAACCGCGAGCCGATGCTCCGCGTCATGGAGATGCACCGCGACGCCGTCGAGTCGATCGACCCGTCTTGCCCCGACGCGCTGCTGACCGAGGCCCGCAAGGTCTGGGATGAGTGCCTCGAACTCGGCCGGACCAACGGCTACCGCAACAGCCAGGTCACCGTGCTCGCCCCGACCGGCACCATCGCCTTCATGATGGACTGCGACACCACCGGCATCGAGCCCGACATCGCCCTGGTCAAGTACAAGAGCCTCGCCGGCGGCGGCATGCTCAAGATCGTCAACCGCACCGTGCCGATGGCGCTCAAGACCCTCGGCTACGACGAGCCGGTCATCCGCGGCGTTCTCGACTACATCGACGAGCACGACACGATTGAAGGGGCCCCCGGCCTCGACAACGACCACCTGGCCGTCTTCGACTGTGCCTTCCCGCCGCGCAACGGTGTCCGGACGATCGCCTGGGAAGGGCACGTCCGCATGATGGCCGCCGCGCAGCCGTTCCTCTCGGGAGCGATCTCGAAGACCGTCAACATGCCCCGCGAGGCCACCGTCGCCGACATCCGCGACGCCTACCTCGAAGGCTGGCGGCTCGGACTGAAGGCGCTGGCCATCTACCGCGACGGTTCGAAGGAATCGCAGCCGGTCAGCACTTCCAGCGAGGATCAGAAGATCGCCGCCGAGCTGGCCAAGGCCAAGACCGACCTGGAAAAAGCCTGGAACGAGGTCAACGCCGCCCGCGCCGCCCTCGATGCCGAGCACGAACGCCTCCAGCGCGAGCGTGCCGGCCTCAAGCCCGCCGCGGCCGCGCAGCCTCCCGCCCCCGTCGGCGGCCGACCCGCCGAGATCGGCCCCCCGCGCCGCGAGCGCCTGCCCGACACCCGCCGCAGCATGACCCACAAGTTCGACATCCAGGGTCATGAGGGGTACATCAACGTCGGCTTCTACGACGACGGCCGCCCCGGCGAGCTGTTCATCACGATGGCCAAGGAGGGTTCCACCGTCGGCGGCCTGATGGACGTCGTCGGCACGCTCGTCTCGATGGGCCTGCAATACGGGGTCCCGCTCGAAGTCTTCGTCAACAAGTTCGCCCACAGCCGCTTCGAGCCGGCCGGGTTCACCAAGAACCCCGACATCCCGATCGCCAAGAGCGTCACCGACTACATCTTCCGGTGGCTCGGCATCCAGTTCATCCCCGGCTACCGCGAGGCCAACACCCCTCGCCGCGACGGTGTCGAGCCCACGAGCCCCATCACCGTCTCCCCCGCTCCCGCCGCCGCGTTAACCGGTCCTTCCGCCGACCTCGACGCCCCCACCGCGCCGAGCACCCCCGTCATCAAGACCAACGGCCACCGCACCGCCACCATGGCCGACCTCGACGACGCCGAGGCCACCGCCTCTCACTCGTCCTCCTCGTCGTCCCGCACCGATTCCCTCGTCCCCTCCCACGAGATCGGCCTCGGCGCCCAGCAACAAGAATTCGCCCGCTTCCAGTCCGACGCCCCCTCCTGCGACAACTGCGGCGCCCTCACCGTCCGCTGCGGCACCTGCTACCGCTGCTTCAACTGCGGCAACTCGATGGGCTGCTCCTGAGCCTTCCTTTCCCTTCCCTCTCCCCCGTCTGCGGGGGAGAGGGTGGCCGCAGGCCGGGTGAGGGGGTCTCCATCCCCACCCTCACCCCCCCCGCACTACGACCCGTGGGGCCCGCCCTTGCGTGCCCCGCACGCGTCCCCCTCTGAATCCGCACACGCGAGCCCCGCGGGTCGATTCTCCGATGAAGATTCCCGAAGATGCGATCATTGCCGATGACAAACTGACCAAGTACCTACTGATCCACCGCCCTGAAGACGACAAATCCAAGTTCCTCGGCTTGGCTGGATTCGACGTCTCCTGTGCCGACTCGTTGCGTGATGAACTTCGTGCCCTTGCCGCTCGCGTGGATGCGGTGGAAGATGGAGTCAACTCGCAAGGAACCTACTACCTTGTCCGAGGGGCGATCACGGGTCCGAACGGCCGATCATTGAAGGTGGTCACGGTCTGGATCCACCTGCAAGCTGACGGATCATACCGCTTTGTGACACTCAAGCCCGACAAGAGCCGCCAACCATGAGACCTTCTCTCTACGAGCGTGTGTCCCTCCTTCGCGACATCGCCGAGTACGGCCTTAAATGCGGCGATGTTGTGACCCTCGTCGATTACATCCCCGATCCCAAGGGCGGCGAGGATGGCGCGATCCTCGAAGTCTTCAACGCCCTCGGCGAGTCGATCGCCGTCGTCACGGTCAGAGAATCGGAGATTGAATCGCTCCGCGCCGACGAGATCCTCTCCGTCCGCCCCTTTGCCCCAGTCGGTTGATCGCCGGGTATCAGCTCGCGGCGCGACAAGGACCATTCTTTCAGCAATCACCGATCGGTCTCAGAACGCCTCTTACGGCTTCGCCGCCCGGGAAGATTTGAACACAATCTTTACAAAACTTCTATCTTGGTAAATAGAATGAAATATCCCGAACAAGTGTTTACACCACGATCTGCCAATGTGAATGAAATTATGTATGTAGATAGGCCGTTTCTTGAGAATGCGCTCGAATCAAGCTTGAGAGGCTCACTCCACACCATCATTCATGGGGAAAGTGGCACAGGGAAATCATGGTTGTATAAAAGTGTAATGTCTAAATTGGCCTACGTTTACTTTCCTGCAAACTTGGCTAATGCGTCCAGAATGGGATCAATAACAAATGAAATTTCAAATATAATCGCGACTTTAGACCCTTTTCGTAAGGTTGCTTATCGCGAGTCGAAAGCAGCAACATTATCGGTTCCTGGTGTCGAAGGAGGTCTTGGTCACGATGCTGAGTATCAATTGGCCGAGATAGATCCTTTGGAACGCTGTTTTGCCCTGGCAAGAAGAAAAGCCAACGATTCAGATGCATTTGTTGTTTTAGACAATTTAGAATCTGTGTTCGATGATAAAAGTTTGATGAAAGAGCTCGCAAATGTAATTACATTGCTTGACGATGAGCGCTATTCTAGATATCGTGTAAAATTGTTGATTGTCGGTGTGCCAAGCGGGGTAAAGGAGTATTTTGCTAGTACTCCAAATATGCATACTATTTCAAATCGTCTGTATGAATTGCCAGAAGTTTCAAGGCTCTCGTATGATCAGGCGTCGGCTTTGATTGTGCGGGGTTTGATAGGAGAGCTCAAGTTTAGAGCCTCTAGTTCCCAAGATCTTGATCAGCTTGTTCATTATATTAGCTGGGTTACAGATCGAGTACCCCAAAGAATTCATGAATATTGTCTCGAGCTTTCGAGAATTATTGCAAAAAATGGAAATGTTATAAATTTGGATTTGCTAGAAGAAGCTGATCGGCAATGGGTAAGTTCTTCGCTTTCCCATGATTATTCGGTCATAGAGAGTTTGATGAATAACAAAGATACACGCGTAGGAAGAAGGAATCAAGTATTGTTTTCGCTTGGAAAAATGGATGGTGATGAAATTAAGTTGCAAGACATAGAGGATATCGTGAGAAGAGAATTCCCGAGTTCCACCTGCGGAACAAAATTGAATATTAGTGGGATGCTTTCCGAGCTTGCTGGAGGGGAAAAAGCAGTGATAAAACGGTCAGCAAAAGGCGATTCTTACGTTTTTAAAGATCCCAAATTCAGAATGTGCATTAGAGTGATGTTGCTTAAAGAAAATGACGAGACGGTTAAGAAGATTGATTTGTCCAAATTGACTGGTTGACATTGCTTGGTGGCGTGTTCAAGTAGACGGGCAGGTGGCACTGGTGGGAACATAGTTGTCAACACATGATGGCCTGGGTGGCACTGGTGTCCTCACCAGTGTTCAGCCCACTTTGCCGACGCGATCGCCTTCGTCCCCTGTCCAGCGTCTCCAGGCTCTGCCCATCCCCGAGCCGAACGCCGGGCAAACCCGGGTGTCCTCCCTTGGTTCTGCCTGCAATGGGGGCCCCACTGGTGAGGTCACCCGTGCCACCCGACCGGGGGGCTTTTCTGAGGTTCCGCCCGCGCTCAAGCCACCCTGTCGCCGAACCCTGCCCAACTTCGAGACGTAAGCATCGGGGTGATGCCATCACCCGACGACCGTTCGAAGTTGCGACAACCGCGTCAGGAGGGATCCTCATGCCCATGCAGCGCACCGCGGGCGAATCAGGACGACGGGCCGGCAGAGCAGGGCGGTGGGCGATGGTCGCCGTGCTGGCCTGCGTCGGGTGCGGCCCGTCGCGAGACGAGGCGATCGAGCCGCTGGAGGGGCTGTTCGGCGCCGCGCCGCCGGCAACCGTCAGGATCGTGCATTACTACGGCGAGTCGCGGGGCATGGACCCCTCCTTCGCCTGGGTCCTGGAGCCGATCGACAACGCCTACCTCAATCGCCTCATCGCCGCCAGGGGGCTCAAAACGCCCCCGCCCGGGGATCGGCCGATGAGCGCCCGCTACGGGTTTCCCGCCTGGTGGGATCACGACCGCATCGAGGCCCTGCCCGAGGTCTACTTCGACGACTCCCCGGGGCTCAGCCGCATCTGGGTCGATCGCCCCAACGGCCGACTCTACATCGAGTTCGTCGGCACCTGAGCACGCCCCCAACCCATCGGCGGGGTGACTGGGCTCTTTGCGAAACCAGCCACCCCACCAGGGCAACCCTTCGGCCGAGGATCACTCGCCGTCCTCGTCCTCATCCTCGTCTTCGTCGTCCTCGTCCCCCTCGACCTGGAGGACGAACGCCGAGCGCACCGGGGCGGGCATGGGAGAGTCGGCCCCCTTGACCGATCGCCAGATGATCTCGTTGAACAACAGATCGTCGGCGGCGTCTTCCTTGGTCAGGTCGAGGCGTTCGGAAAGCTCGGCCCCCCAGGCGGTGGCGAGGTTGACCTCTTCGAGATCAATGCGCGCGGGCAAATGATCATAAGGCCGCAGGTCCGCCTCGGGCCGGAAGCTGGCGTACATGGGGCGGGCCGCGGCGTCGAACTGGCTCATCGGCTCCAGGCCGAGGATCAGCTCCATCGTCCGCAGCATCGACGAGGTGGAATACATCGTCGAGTCCTTCCCGGTCCCTCGGGTGTACGGGCTGATGCACAAGGCGACGGTCCGGTGCGCATCGACATGGTCCGGGCCGTTCTGGGCGTCGTCCTCGACCACGAAGATCGCCGTCTCGGGCCAGAACTTGCTTTTGCTCACCCCCTCGACCAGCTTCCCGAGCGCCAGGTCGTTGTCGGCGACCATGGCCCGAGGGGTCAGGCCGCCGACCCTCGTGCCGGCGGTGTGATCGTTCGGCAGGCGGACGATCATCAATTGCGGCATCTCCCCTTCTTCCTCAAACCGCGCCAGCTCCTCCAGGAAGCGCTCGGCCCGCTTCACGTCGGGGTAGTTCAGGTCGTAGCTGCGGAAGAAGGGGTCGAAGTGCCCTTCCAGCGTCTCGACGGTGGCGACGCCCGGGGCGTCGGGGGTCGGGCCGTTGCTGATGAACTCACCGTACGATCGGTAGCTCACCCCCGCCTCCCGGGCGCGGTCCCAGAGGTATCCGCCGGCCGGGCGGGCAATCTCGAAGTTCCCCTCGGACGGGTAGGGGACGCGGCGGTCCCCCCGGTAACCCAGCGGCCAGGTCCGCTCGACGAAGTCGGTCGCGTAGGCCGCCATCGTCCACTCGTGCCCGTCGGCCGAGACCTCGCTCTCCACGTAGAAGTTGTCCAGCAAGACGAACTCCCGCGCCAGGGCGTGGTGGTTCGGCGTCACCTCCTCGGGAAAGAGGCACAGTTCCGGGGCACCTTTCCCCTCGGGAAGATCGCCGAACACCTGGTCATACGTTCGATTTTCTTTCACGATATAGATGCAATACTTGATCGGTGAAGGGTCCCCCACCTTCGCCGGGATCGGGTTTCCCTCGGGACGCTCGGCGATGACGGCGGTCGGGCTCTCGCGGTCGATCGGGCTGCACTCGTAGACTGTCCGGGTCAGCTCGGCCATGCGGTCGGGCGTGGGCATGGGGATGACCGACAACGTCCCCTCGAACAATCCGCCGATGTACTCGACCGTCGGCGGCCTCGGGCCTGCGACTGGCTGCGGCCCCTGCCGGTTCGAGCGCGACATGGCTCCCTTGCCGTTGCTCACATAAATCGTCTTGCCGTCCTCGGAGAGCCGCACGCAGGTCGGATACCAGCCGACCGGCAGGAAGCCCATCGACCGGCTGCGGCCGGGCTGCTCGACGTTGACGACCGCCACGTGGTTGGTGTTCGCGTTCGAGACGAACAGGACCGCTTCATCCGGCGACAGCGCCAGCGCGTTCGGCGTCGAGCCGGCCGGGGCATCCGGGGCGATCGCCGTGCCGATTGTCTCCAGGGTGCGGCCCTCGTCGGTGTCGATCACGCTCACCGTGTTCCGGTTCGCGTTGGCGACGTAGAGGATCTTCCCCTCCCTGGCCAGCAAGAGTTCGTTCGGGTGCTCCTCGGTCTCCCAGCGCGCGACCCGGTCCCCCGTCTCCATTTCGATCGCCACCACGGCTGACGCTCCCCAGAGGCTCGCGTACACCCGCCCGCGCGCCTCGTCGATCGCCAGGCCGTAGGGGTACGTCCGGACTCCGGTGAAGAACTCGCCGAGCAGTGCGCCGGTCTCGGCGTCGAACTTCGCCACCGTGTCGCCCCAAACATTCGCGACCCAGAGCGTCTTGCCGTCGCCCGACAGGGCCAGGCCGCCCGGCACCCGCTGGCCGGTCCGGCGGATGTCCTGCTCGTTCTCGGGAGGCGGGTCGGCCGCGACCAGCGGCCCGGGGTAGCGGATCTCGACCTTCCCCGAGAGCAGCCCGCTGTCATGCTCGAAGCGGTAAATCAGGTCGTCGAACCCGCCGCCGACGAACAGCCGATCTCCCCCCGGCGACCAAACCAGGCCCGAGAACGACGCCGGCAGCGCCACCCGGCCGATCACCCGGTTCGACTCCAGGTCGATCGTCACCACTTCATGCGTACGATATCCTGCGAACAGCACCGCCAGCACCGGCTCGCTCGGGTGCCTGGCCATCAAGACCGGGAAGTCGCCGGCCAGCGGCACCTGACTGCCGGCCGGCTTCAGCGACCAGCCGTTCGGCAGCACCACGCTCCCTTCCGGAGTGATCCCCGGCCAGATCGCCGCAACGGCTTCCCGATCGGGACCGATCGCCTCCTGACCCAGCGCTTCGGCCTGGAGTGTGAATCCCAACACCCCCGCCACCGCGATCGCCTCGCGAGCGAGCCGCCCAGACCTTGAAACCATGTGCCATCCCCATCTCATCGGATGATCCTCTCGGGGTTGATCCTCTTTCCTTCAATCCGGAGCCCACCTTAGCCCCGCCCCCCGTGCCGAACAAGGCTCGCGCCCCAGCCTCCCACAATCTTCTCAGGTTCTTTGCAGACGTTCCCCAATTGGCCCAATCGCCCCGAGCACCGGGCGGATGGCACAGGCCGATCGAAAGGGCGAACCAGGGTGTGGAGCCAATGGGAATGGTGCCCTCGCCAGCGCCCCATCTACCTTGCCGACGCGAACACCTCATCCCCCAATCGCTCGACGGATTGTGTGACTGAACCTCCTCCAAATCACGATGATTACAAAGAGTCAGCAGCGCCGCCGGTCCTGCCAGCCCTCCTCCGCCGAACGACTCTCCCACGTCAGCGACTCAACCGCGGCGCGCGCCCTTCTCGTGGCTGGATGATCCTCTCGGCTCGACACGTTCCCCAGGCGTCCCAACGCGCACCGCTCGCTTGAATTCCCCGAAACGAACCGATGGCCATCGACGTAACTTCAACCTCCACAAACGATAACAGCATTTTCGCCAGGCGCACCCTGGGCGCACCGAGTGGCGCACCGCACCGCGCACCTGCCCCAATCCGCCCCCGAACTGCTCGATCCTGCTGCCTGCGTTGGCCCTGGCGGGACTCGTCGATTCCCACCCCGGCGCACCGTGACGAAACGAACGGTCGAGGTCGGCGTAACAGGTTTTCCGGTCAGGAGAAGCGTCGAGCGTGCCGAGCGCACCGGAGCCATCCGAAGCGGCGCACCTTGGGGCGCACCGGCCCGCGTCGTCCCTTGCCCGGAATTCGGCTCGACGCCAGCCGAGGGCATGCCATACTTGCACGACGGGCCGCCTTGCAACCCGCTTGGCGGCAGGGATCGAGCACGCAAACGTCCATCACGGAGGAACATCTCATGAGACAGGTCAAGCATGCAGGGGCCTGGCTGGCAGCCCTGGCCCTGAGCGGAACGGCGGCGACCGCCGAGGCGCAGGTGATTCGGTCGGAGGGGCCGGCGCAGCAGGTGGGTCAGGTCGTCGGTGGGGCACTCGACACGGCCGGCCGGGCG
Source organism: Tautonia marina (assembly GCF_009177065.1). Taxonomy (NCBI): domain Bacteria; kingdom Pseudomonadati; phylum Planctomycetota; class Planctomycetia; order Isosphaerales; family Isosphaeraceae; genus Tautonia; species Tautonia marina. The sequence goes on along the minus strand of NZ_WEZF01000013.1, from coordinate 58,311 downwards.
GTCGAGCGGAGCCTGCGAACCGCCTTCGCCCGCACCCGAGGCGCGGTCGAGTCGATGGAAGTCACCTCCCGCGTCTACAGCCGGTTGCTCTGGGAGAAGGAACTGACCGGCAGCCGGTTTGTTATCGACGCCCGGCCCGGCGGGGTGGTCATTCTGCGAGGGAGCGTGCCCAGCCCCGAGGCGGCCGATCGGGCCGCGGCGCTGGCCATTTCGACCGTCGGTGTCTCGCGGGTCTTCAATGAACTGGTCGCGCCGGAGGGGACCACCACGACGGTTCTTCCCGGCTCCGCGACCGACAGGCCCCTCGGCGATCCGCGCTCCGAGCCGATTCTGGAACCGCTGCCCCGCGCCGAGCCCTTGCCCCAGCCGAACACCGGGGCCGAGCCGGGTCTGGAACCGCTGCGGCGCCCTGAGCCTCGGCCGACCCCCGATCCCGAAACTCCGGTCGAGCCGACCCCGTCCATCCGCCCTCCCTTGCCAACCCCCTGACTCGAACGAGCCGAGTCGAGCCGAGGCGAAGGCCGGTTAGGAGATTCGTTCGCGGATCAAGCAGAGCCGGCCCTCGCGGAAGGTGAAGAACTGGAGCCAGGAGAACAGATAGGTCTGGCCATCGGCCGTCACCTGCCCCGATTCCCGGCTGAGGACCACCACCGTATCCCCCTGCACGACCACCTCCCGGACCTCGGGAACCTGCTCGTCAACCTGGGAGAAGTTCTGCTCGATCACGGCGAGCACCGCGTCTCGCCCGTCGGTTCTGCCGTGAAAGGCGGGCATCGAGGGGGCGTCGATGTCGAGGCAGACGTCCTCGGTCATCAGGTCTCCCAGGGCTGCGAAGTCTCCCCGGATGATGCAGCCGTAGAGGGCCCGGACCTGCTCGACCAGCTCCTCCTGTTCGGGAGCGATCGGCGCGGTGGCTCCCGAACGAAAAACATCCATCAATTGATCCAGAAACGAGCTTCCCTCAGACAGGCCCATGACGCCCTTTCCGGAACCCAAAGGAAGACGAGGATCGCTCCGGGTGAGCCGAGGCGATGACCGAGACTCCTCTCGATTTTGAGCCAGCAGCTTGCACCAGTCAAGACTTGTGTGTTTCCCCGTCGATCGGTCGCTAGGCGGCCTGGGCCCGATCTCGTCGGCTCTGCTCAGGCCGAGGGAGCCGCGAGGGGCTCGCTGGCTTCGGGCAGGACCGGCGGCCGGGCCGACCAGACCGCGATGCCGGCGGCGATCGGGAAGATCATCATGGCGAGCAGCGAGAGGTCGTAGTGGCCGAGGCTGTCGCGGGCGATCGCCAGGGGCAACGGTCCCAGGGCCGAGGCTCCGATGACGACCGCCATGGCGATCCCCTTGATCGAGCCGAAGTGCCCCCGGCCGAAGTACCCCGCCAGAGTCAGCGATCCGCTATACCGCTGGATTCCCGTGTGCAGGCCGAGCAGGGCCGAGTAGAGCAGGGCCGTCGCCGCCGTCACCGGGACCAGCAGCAAGGCCATCGCCACGACCATGAAGGCCATGCTCGCCGCGAGCATCTTCCTCGGGGCGATCCGATCGGCCAGGGCCCCGCCGACCAGGCTCGTCACGCAGGCGAAGGCCGCCTGAATCGTCAGGAGCCAGAGCGCGACCCCTCCCGAGAGGCCGCGGTCGCCGAGGATCGAGACCTGATGGAAGACCAGGCCGGTGGAGACCATCGCCCCGACGCTCATGGCCGAGATGACCTTCCAGAACGAGGCGGTCCGGAGCGCCTGCGACGAGGTCCACGAGGCGTAGGACGATCGGCCGTCGGTCCTCGCGTCCGAGCCAGGCTTCGGGGCGATCCGGTCGGGTTCGAGGCCGAGATCCTCAGGCCGGTTCCGGACGAAGATCAGCGCGGGAATGGCCAGCAAGGTCAAGACGGCCAGGCCCAGACCGACCCAGGCCCCTCGCCAGCCGAAGTGCCCGATCATGGCCAGGTTCGTGGCCGGGAAGGCCATGAAGGAGAGGGTCGAGCCGAGGCCGAGCAGGCCCATCGCCATCCCTCGGCGACGCTCGAACCACTGGCTGACCATCCAGGTGCCCATCAGAGTCAGGGCCCCCTGGCCGAGCGATCGAACGCAGGTCAGGCCCAGGTACAGGGCCAGAGGGCCGGCCACCCAGGACATGCCGAAGCAGGAAAGGCCGAGCATGATTGCGACGATCGGCAGGACGACCCGGGCCCCTCGGCCATCGAGCAATCGGCCGACGATCGGCAAGAGCGAGCCGCTGATCAGGGTGGCCACCAGATAGGCCAGCGAGTACTGGCTGCGAGCCAGGCCGAGGTCGGCGAGCATCGGGTCGATGAACGCCGCCATCGAGTACGATTGTCCGGGGCCGGACATGAACATCGCCATTGCGGCGACGCCCAGAACGATCCAGCCGTAGTAGAACCTCGGACGCATCAACGGCGTCGTCTGCGAGGCTCGGTGGCGAAGGTTGGCGAGGGGAGAGGAGGCGGGTTGTGAACTGGCAGGTTCGGTCAGTGTCGTGCTCATCCGAAGGATTTTAGCAGGATGCGACATCCGGCTCAATTCGAGTCGGAGCGCTTGCGGCGGGCTTCATCCCGAATTCATCTCGGCGATGACACAGATCCGCGCCGACGCGAATCGGATCGGGCGGGTATAAGAGTGAGGAATGCCTGGGCAGCGAGCCCCGGCGATCGAGGCCGGGAGGTCGGAGACGCGTGACACAGGGGCCGAGGGTACCGAGAGAGGAATCGCGAGCGGCCCTGTACCGCGAGGTCGTCGGCGCAGCGGTCCTGGGCCTGGTGGTCAATGCCGGCCTGGGGGTGGCGAAACTGGTCGGCGGGCTGGTCGGGCACTCGTTTGCTCTGATCTCCGACGCCGTCAACTCGCTGGGAGACGTGGTCACGTCGCTCGCCGTGCTGGTCGCCCTGAGGCTGGCGCAACGGCCACCCGATCGGGAGCATCCGTACGGCCATACCCGGGCCGAGGCGATCGCCGGCCTGAGCGTCTCGCTGCTGGTGCTCGGCTCGGCCGTGCTGGTTGCGACCGAGGCGATTCGACGCCTGCCGGAGCGGCACGAGATTCCGCCGGGGTGGACCCTCGTCATCGCCGCCGTCAACGTGGTGATCAAGGAAGTCCTGTTCCGTTACAAGCTCGGGATCGGCCGGCGGACGGGGTCGAGGGCATTGGTCGCCAACGCCTGGGACCATCGGGCCGATGCCTTCAGCGCGCTGGCGGTCCTGATCGGCCTGTCGGTGGTGCGATGGGGAGGGCCGGGGTATCGCTTCGCCGACGAGGTGGCGGCCCTGGTTGTCATGGGGATCATCGTGCGGTCGGCACTGGTGCTGACCTGGGAAAGTGCTCACGAGCTGATGGACGCACAGGCCGAGGGAGAGTTTGTCTCCCGGATCGAGGCCGAAGCCCTGGCCGATGACGAGGTCAAGGGGGTCGAGACCCTCTGGGTGCGGAAGTCGGGGCTGGAGTACTTCGCCGACATCCATCTGGAAGTCGACCCCCATCTCACCATTGCCGAGGGGCACCGGATCGGCCATCGGGTCAAGGATCGCTTACTTGAAGCCTTTCCGACCTTGCGAGATGTCCTCGTCCATCTGGAGCCGTTTCCCGAAGAGCCTCACCCACCCGACGCGGCGGCTCGTCCCTGGACCGAGCGGCCCAGAGCCGACTGATCCGGCTTGGCTCGAAACCAGGGGCAGGAGTTCGGTTGACCGTTTCGGCGCTCAGGGCTATGATCCGCCGCGCCCGGGGCCGGTCACTCGGTTCCAGAGGGGAACGGATAGATACGAATTGCCAGCTCGGAGGGAGGGACTCCCAGATGCTCGGCGCGATTGTCTCGTCGTTGGTCTTGCTCCTGGCGCCGCTCGAAGGCCCCCCGCAATTACCGTCGCCCGTGCCGCCTTCGGCCCCCATCCCGGACCCCTCGGCGCTGCCGAGGGAAACCCCGGCCGAAGGGTCGAAGGGCAACGTCAACGGCAATGGTCCTCGTTACGTGTTCGAGGTCCGTGATCTTCAGGTCGAAGGGCTCGACTGGCGAGGGGTTCTCAAGGGTCGCACTCGACGACTCGAATGGCAGGCGGGCCTGATGGTCTGGGCCGTCGGTGAGCCGGCGGTCCGAGACCTGATTGACCATGCCGAAAAGTCTTCGCGTTCCTCTGTGGTCCAGGCCCCCTCGGCGGTGGCCGGGGCTGGTCAATCGGCCCGGACGATGACCGGGTCAACCATCCAGCTCATCGTCGATCTCGAACGCCAGGGAGAGAAGCCGACCGGCCGCGAAGGGGGCCTGGCCTATCAGCCGATCCTGGAACAGATGCACAATGGTCTGGACATGGCCCTCTCGGCCACGCCGTCTCCTGAAGGTTTGGTCATGGGAGTGAACCTCGACGAGACGAGCCTGCAAGGGGTGCATACCGGGTCGTTCGAAGACGCGATTCAAGGTCCCGGTGCGGGGGATGATCGCCCGATCGCGGGCCTTTTCCGCCGCTTCGGCGAGGGGAACGATCCCTCGGTCTCGAAAACCGGGGCGATGAAGCTTCAGGCGTCGTTCCAGGTGCCGGAGGTCATCCGGTCGCATGTCGAGGGAGCCTGGCCAGTCAAGCCGGGGGAAAGCCTCTTGATTAGCCTCGGGGCGCGATCGGTGGCCGAGAAGTGGGGACGATCGGCGGTGGTCGAACGTCTGGTGGTCGTGACCGCTCGTCCCGAAACGGCCGCCGACCGCCATCCCGGTGCCCTGGCCAAGCCGGCCTCGGCGCCTCCCCCGCCGCCGGTTCCGGCCGGAGTCTCGCCGCTGGGCCTGCCGGCGGCGGCTCCTCCTCCTCCGGCCGTTCCGGGCAGCTTGCCCGAATTGTTCCCCGTTCCGGGAGGTCCGCCGACGACCGGGGGATTCCCCCGCTGAGGGGAGCCTCCGCCAGGTTTTTCTGGTTGGTGAGTGCCTGGAGTTGACGAGACGCCACACCGCCGCTTCCGCCTCGTTCCGGATCGGAACGATCGCCGGGAGCGGCGGTTCTTCGTTGCGCGGGGAGTGATGCGGGCGGTTCATTGCCATCCGCTTTGTGCCGAGACGCGCCCTTGCCGGAGTCGTCGGGGTGGCAAACAATCGGGAGAGGTTCCTTGGTGGACCGTTTCCGACATGACGACACGCCCGCCCCCATCCCAAAGGGCTCCGAGGTGTTCCCGATGCCCCAGCCGCAGACTGAACCCGTGACGGCCGTCTTGCTGATCGCCCACGGAAGCCGACACGAACCGGCCAACGCCGACCTGCGACGCCTGGCCGAGCGGATGGCCGAGCAGGGGGGGTATCCGATCGTGGAAGCAGGGTTTCTAGAGCTGACCGAGCCGGAGATTCCCGAGGCGGGGGATCGCTGCGTGGCTCGGGGGGCGACTCGGGTGCTGATGGTCCCCTATTTTCTTTCGATGGGGGTTCACCTGTTGCGCGACCTGACGGCGGCCCGGGAAGACCTGGCGGCTCGACATCCGCAGGTGGCGTTCCTGCTGGGGCCCCCGCTCGGTCCCGACCCGCTGCTCGACCGTCTCGTGGCCGATCGGGTCGCTCGGCTCGATCAAGGAACGTTGGCGGCGATCGAAACCCCCTCGGCCGTCGCGGCGGCCCGGTTCGCTCCGATGGACGGCGGCGGCGATGCCGGAGGGTGATCGAGGGGGGGCGAAGCCGGGGTTTGGGCGGTCGTGGTCTGAAAGGGGGGGATCACGGATCGGCAGACCGAGGAAGGCGATCGAGCAGACGCTTCAGGTCATCGATCCGAACGGGTTTGGGGAGATGGTCGTCGAAGCCCGCGTCGAGGCTCTCGGCACGGTCTTCGGGACGGGCGTAGCCGGTCACGGCGATCAGGGTCAGGTCGCTGAGATCGGGGTCGGATCGAACGATCCGAGCGAGCGTCAGGCCGTCGATGCCGGGTAACCCGATGTCGATGAGGGACAGGTCGGGCCGATGTCGGAGGGCGTCGAGCGCCGCGTGGCCGTCGGCGGCAGTTTCGACCTGATGGCCGCTGAGCATCAGGAGGGTGCGGAGCATCTCGCGGTTGTCGTCGTGATCCTCGACCAGCAGGATGCGAAGGGGGCGCAGCTCCGAAGGAGTCTGACGGGGAGCCGGTGTGATCGGCGTATTGATTGGGTCCGTTTGCACACTGGCAACCGGCAATCGGACCCGGAAGGTGCTGCCAAGCCCCGGGCCGTCGCTGAAGGCCGAGATGGAGCCGTCGTGCAGCTCGACGATTTCCCGGACCAGCGTCAGACCGATGCCAAGGCCCCCTTGCGAGCGATCGAGGCTGCGGCGTCCCTGGGTGAACAGGTCAAAGATCTGGGGAAGGAACTCGGGTTCGATGCCGATGCCGTTGTCTCGAACCACAAGCTCCACCGTCTGCGGTCTCGAGGCCATCTCCAGCCAGATGTCGCCGCCGGAGGGGGTGTAACGCGCGGCGTTCGTGAGCAGGTTGATCAGGACCTGGACCAGCCGGGTTTGATCGCCGATCACCGGCATCAAGCCGCCCGAGAGGTTCAGGTGCAGGCGATGTCCGGCCGATTCGATCGCCGGCCGGGCCGATTCGAGAGCCTGATCGAGCACGTCGAGCAGATCGACCGGCAGGCGCTCCAGATGAATGATCCCCCGGGTGACCCGAGAGATATCGAGCAGGTCGTCGAGCAATCGGCTCATCTGTTGAGACTGGCGGGCCACCACCTCGATCGCCCCGGTCTGATCGGAGTGGAGGTTCTGGTGGCTCTGGAGCAGGGTGGTGGCGTGAATGATCGAGGAGAGGGGGTTGCGCAGCTCGTGGGAGAGCATGGCGAGGAATTCGTCTCGGCGTCGAACGGCCTCTCGGGCGTTGTCATAGAGTTGGGCGTTGTCGATGGCCAGTGCGGCCAGGGTGGCCAGTTCTCCGGCACTGGGAAGATCGGCGGCCGAGAAAAAGCGACCGGGACGCGTGGTCAAAAGGGTCAAGGCCCCGAGGATCCGGTCCCGAGCAATCAGGGGCAGGATCATGATGGAACCGATGCCGATCTGCCGGAGCGTTTGACGACGGACGGGATCGGTCGCCAGTGAGTCGATGGCCGACTCGGTGGTGCGGTTGTAGATCTTGGGACGGCCGGTGCGGAGGGCGCGAGGAAGGCCGATGGGTTCGTTCAGATCGACGCAGGAGCCGTCTCGAAGCGGAGCCAGCAGGGCGTCATCCTCGGCGGTCGCGTGCCGGGCAATCGGACGGAGGACGGTGCCGTCGGGCTGGATCAGGTCGATTAGACAGCCATCGGCCAGATCCTCAATGACGAGCTGGGAGATCTGGGCGAGGGTGGTGGGAAGATCGAGCGAATGGGCCAGCTCGGCCCCGGCCCGAACGAGGAAGCGCTGGTTGTCGACGAGGCGACGATAGGCGGTGACGTCTCTCAGGCCGACGAGCAAGGCGGGGCCGCCTTCCCAGTCCACTTGGGTTGATCGAAGCTCGACGATGCGTGCCGACTCTCCGGCCGTCGGCACGTCGATCTCGGCCGATTGAAAGGCGACGACCGGCAAGCCCAGCGGCCGACCGATCAACAGATTCAAGGGCCGGCCCAGCAGGGCCGAGGCGGCCGGATTGGCATAGACGATGACTCCCGAGGCGTCGAGGATCGCCAGGCCATCGGCGCCATGCTCGACCATTTGCTGAAAGGGAGCGGCTGCGATCTGGGGAGGGCCTGGCCCGCCCAGTGGCAGGGATGCGGGCTCCCTTCGCTCATTCGATCCTTCCATCCTCGAAACCTCGCTGAGGGGGGCGGGACATCGGGATTAATGAGCCGGTGGAGGCGGGGGGTCGTCCTGGAACAGGTCGTCGATCCGATTCGACGGCGACGAGCCCGCATGCGAGAGCATGCCGGAGAGGATCCCCGAAACGTTGCGGAACGGATGGCCCAGGTGCAGGCCGGAGCCGTCGATCGTGAACTCTCTGATCACCTTTTCGTGCCACGAACCGCGCATCTTGAGCACGGTCATGCCGCGTCGGATCTCTCCGAACAGCTCGACATAGCGGAGCAGGATAATCGAGTCGGTAATGGTTGAGATATGAGCCTCGGTGATCGACGAGCCGCCGAGCAGGCTGTCGGTCGTGGCCGTGAACAGCGCGGGAACTTCCTTGTCCTTGATCGCCGAGGTCAGGCCGATGACGAACTCTCGGAAGCTCTTGACCGGCGCGACCCGTTCCAGGGCCGAGAGACTATCGACGGCGATTCGGTCGGGCTGGAATTCTTCGACCGTTTCTTTGATAAGGATAAGCGTGTCTTCCAGCGTGGTCGATTCGGGATAGGTGCAGAGCACCTTGAGCAACCCCTGGGCTTCGAGGGTCGCGAAGTCGGCCCCCCAGCCGGCGGCGTTGCGGAACAGTTGCTCGCGGCTTTCCTCGAAGGCGAATAAAAGGCTGCGCTCGCCGCTGCGGGCTCCTCCGGCGATGAACTCGGTCGAGAGCAAGGTCTTGCCCGTGCCCGTGGCCCCGCTGACCAGGACGATCGAATCGCGGAAGAAGCCGCCGCCGCACATGCGGTCGATGTCGGCATTGCCCGACGAGATGCGCACGTCGGACGATTTTTGCTTCAGCTCCAGGGCGGCCAGCGGAATCGCGACGATCCCGCGTTCGGGGACGATCGTGAAGGGCCACTCCCCTTTCAAGTGGTCGGTGCCGCGGAATTTGAGGATTTCGAGCGTTCGGCGGCGGACTTCCTCGTCGAGCACGTTGCGGAGGATGATGACGTTATCCGAGACGAATTCCTCGACGCCGTAGCGTGAGACGGAGCCGTACTCCTCGCCTCGCTCGGCCGTGATGAGCGAGGTCACGCCCAGCGATCGCAAGGCTCGGGTCATCCGGAACAGCTCGGACCGGACGGTGTGCTGGTCGGGAAACTGACCGAAGAAGGCCCCGATGGCATCGAGGACCAGGCGCTTCGCGCCGACTTTCTTGACCGCGTATTGCACGCGGGCCATCAGGGCGCCCAGGTCGTAGCCGCCGGCAAAGACGGGTTGTTCCCCTGGATCGGGAGAGACATCGACAAAGGCCCAACGGCCCTGCGCTTCCCACGAGGGGATGTCCCAGCCGAGGCCGCCGAAGTTGCGCCGCAGGTCCTCTGGGGTTTCCTCGAAGGTGACGAAGACCCCTGGCTCATCGCGCTTCATGATCCCAGCGGCCAGAAACTGGGCGCCGAAGACCGTCTTGGCACTGCCGGACGATCCGGCCACCAGTGTCACCCGGCCTTCGGGAAGGCCACCGCAGGCGATGAGGTCGAATCCGTGGATTTCCGTAGGGAGCTTCGAGATCGACATGGAAGGTTCAATCGGCCTCCTTGACGCGGGAATCCGTGACCGGGGCGTGCGTCTCGCTCGCATGGAGATCGAGCGCCGCCAGCACGCGAGCCGCGTCGGAGAGATCGCCGATAATTCGGCGTTGCGGCTCGGGGTGTTCCTTGATCACCGTGGGCGTAGCAAGCACCTTGTCTTGCTCGGCCAGCTCGGGTTGTTCGAGTACATCGACGACCAGCAGGTCATACCTGCCGGACAACTCCGAATCGCAGAGGCGCTGCAACGTCGCGACGGCGCGTTGCGATCGGGAGGTCAGGCCCGTGATGTACAATTTTAAGAGATAACGGTCCATAGACGGTCACTCCGAGAAATCCGGGGACCGATCCGATGCGACCGCTTCATTGCGAGTCGCGGCGGCGAGACCGGCGCGATAGTGTTCGGCAAGACGGCCCATTAACTCTAGCACGGCAAGTTGAGCTTCCTCGGCATACACATTCACTTTTGCAGCTTTCGTGCCGGAGGAGCGCTGTCGAAGGGCCATCGCGTGCAATTCGATCACGTCGCGCGGCCCCGCGCCGGCGGTGGCAAGCCGCTCGGCCAGGGCGCTCAGGATGGCCGAGCCGTCGGGCTGGTGTTGCGTCTGGTAGCTGCGGCGGAGCAAGCGCAGATCGAGCACGCGTCCGAAGTCTTCCAGAGCATCGCAAAAGACCTCGGGCATTTCGCGGCTCAGCGGGAGATGACGCGGAGCCCCCAGATCCTCGGGGCGAACGGGAATGCCGGCGAGCGCCTGATAGAGCCTGGCATCACGTTCGAGCCGATCGATCCGTTCGGAACGGGCCTCGGCCTCGGCTTCGACCTGGGCGATTCGCTGGCGGAGCCGCACCTCGTGCGACACGTCTTCGATGGTGGTGACGACCCCGCTCAGGGAACCGATCGCGTTTCGGACCGGGGCGGCGGCCGATCGGAACCAGTGATGCTCCAGTTCCCACTCGTCCCGGCTCCGGGAACCGCTGCGAAGGGTTCGATCGTGGGGCCACTGGCGGCCCGGGGGGATGAGGTGCGCCGCCCGATCGCTCAGCCGCTGGCCGAGCAAGGCCGTCGGCTTGTCTCGAAGTAAGCCGGCCAGCGCGATGTTGCACCATCGAATCCGGCCATCGGGGTCGAGCAGGGCCATCCCCTCGTCGATCGCCTCGAAGATCGACCGCCAGCGCTCGGCCTCGGCACCGAGTTCCTGCACTCGACCGCCGACCCGAGTCCAGGCTCGAATCGCGGCGAGCCATCGCGATTCATCGGGCGGACGGTCTAGGACTTCGACCGCAAGGGAGGAGAGCCCTTCCGATAAGGGCGTGTCCTGGGCTCGGGTCAGCACCAGGGGCACGGAAGGGGTCGATCGCAGCACCTCGCGACAGAACGATTCCGCCTCGTCGAGCGACGCGTCGAGCAAGATGAGTCCGGCATCCCGGGCCTCGGGACCAGCCAGGGCGGCGCGGGCCTCGGCCGTCGAGGGAACGTCCCGACTCCGCAACCCTTCGCCCACGAGCAGCCGAGACACGGCCTCACGGGTTTCACCGTCGCCATGGACGTTCAAGACTGTCCGAAGCTCTCCGGCGATCACCGTACCCGATGCTCCCAATGGAAATCACCCTGGTCCGCCATGCGCGTGAAACTCATGGACGCTGTCCAAGGTTCCTTGGTTTCGTATTGTATCGCGCCGACCCCTGTTTCAGGCAAATCGTTTCGGTGGATTCAACCAGTAAACGTGTTCGATCAGGAAGGTTCGTCGTCGGTGCCCAGGTAGCGTCCGCCGTCGATCCGATAACAGCCACCCGTTGCAAAATCAGTGCCTTCAAGCAAATAGAGCACCAGATGGTTGGCGTCTTCGGCCGAACCAAGCCGGGCCAGGGGGGTGGCCCGAAGAATCTCTTGCCGTTGCTCGTTGGTCATCTCCGGCCAGGGAACGATCGTCCCCGGCTGAATCAGGTTGACCGCGACGTGGGGGGCGAGTTCCTTGGCCATTGCCAGGGTCATGGTCGTCAGGCCACCTTTGGCGACGATGTATGGCAGATCGCCGCCCCGGGGGCGATCGGTTCCCCAGTCGCCGAAGCAGATGATCTTCCCCTTCAGGCCCGAGGCGTCGGCGATCGGTTCCTGGGCCAGCATGGCCTTACCGGCAGCGACGGCCGAGTGATACGGCGCGCTGAGGTTCGCGGCGATCATCCGGTCGTAATGCTCGGGCGTCAGGTCCGCAAATGGGGTCCGTTCGTAGATGCTGGCCATGTTGACCAGCGCGTCGATCCGTCCGAACCGCTCGACGACCAGGCGGACGGCACGCTCGGCCTGGTCGGGATCGGCCAGGTCGGCCGCGATGGCGAGGGTGTCGGCCGCTCCTCGGGCTCGGCAGTCGTCGAGGGTTTGCTCGATGGTGTCGCGGCTGGTCCGGAAGGTCATGGCCAGCTTCGCGCCACGGTCGGCGAGCAACCGGGCGAGCGAGGCACCGACGCGGCGGCCTCCGGTGATCAGGATCGAGGCTCCGGCAAGCTTCACAGACCTCTCCAGGGGACGTCGGCCACACCGGCCTCGGCATTGGCCGATCGGGCGAGGACGAACAGATAGTCGCTCAGGCGGTTCAAATAGATCACGAGGTTCGACGGGACGTGCTGCCCCTCGGCATGGCTCAGGGCAACGGTCACGCGCTCGGCTCTCCGGCAGATGGTACGGGCCAGATGCAATTGCGAGGCCGTGGGGGAGCCACCCGGAAGAATGAAGTGCTGCAACGTTGGCAAACTCGACTCGACGTGATCGATCTCGTGCTCGATGCGCTGCGTGAAGGCTCGCGGGACGCTGTTGTGGAACGGACCTTCGGGGGCGGGGTCGGCCAGGGCGGCACCGACGGTGAACAGCTCTTCCTGAATCTGGGAAAGCTTGCGGTCGAGATCCAGGCTGATGGCGGTGGTTGATCGGGCGACGCCAAGGATGGCGTTCAGCTCGTCGACGGTGCCGTACGCCTCGATCCGAAGGTCGTCCTTGCCGACTCGGCCGGGACCGAGCAGGCCGGTGGTACCATCATCTCCGGTTTTCGTGTAAATCTTGGGCACGAATTCACTTGCTCCGATGCGGCGGCCCGAGAACGCGGCAAGACAGCGAAGCGGCGGGCGGATTGGCGAAGGCGGGTCACAGCCCCTATACTAGTCGCGAGGCGGGGGGTCGAAAAGGGACCCTCCGGCACCGAATCACCCCGGAGGCCCTCATCGATGACGCTCCCGATCGCCCTGACCGCGGCCCTCCTGGCCCCGATCTTCGCCCTCGATCCGACGCCGCAAGAGCAGCGCCCTTCGTCCTCCTCGGGCCGCTCGTACGGCGGCCCCGGCGGTCCTCCGGGGGCCGAGGAGATGACCCCCGAGCAGGTCGCCGCCAACGAGTCACGCCACCTGAAGAACATCCGCCAGGTGACCTACGGCTTCGCCAAGGCCGGCGAAGGCTACTATAGCCCCGATGGCAACGCCATCATCTTCCAGGCCGCCGAGTATCCGGAGCCCTCGACCCTTCAGCCCCCGCCGCCCGACTGGGACGCCTACCAGATCTACACCGTCCCCCTGACCCCCGGCGCAACGCCGAAGCTGGTCAGCACGGGCAAGGGGAAATGCACCTGTGCCTATTTCCACCCAGACGGTCAGTCGATCCTCTTTGCCTCCTCCCACCTCGACCCGGCCCTGGCCGACGGCTCGGCCGAAGGGGAACGCGAGGCCGCCCCGGCCTACAGCCGATCGGAACGCTATGCCTGGGACTTCGACCCCCACATGGACATCTTCCGCGCCGAGCCGGACGGCTCGAACCTTGTCCGCCTGACCGACGCCCCAGGCTACGACGCCGAAGGGAGCTACTCGCCCGACGGCTCGCAGATCGTTTTCACCAGCTTCCGTGACGGCGACGCCGACATCTACGTGATGGACGCCGACGGCTCGAACGTCCGACAGATCACGGACGCCCCCGGCTACGACGGCGGCCCCTTCTTCTCGCCGTGCGGCAAGTACCTGATCTACCGCAGCGATCGTGCGGAGAACGACCTGCTTCAACTGTTCATCAACACCGTCGACGGCCAGAACGAGCGGCAACTGACCGACAACGAGCACGTCAACTGGGGCCCGTACTTCCACCCGAACGGCCGCTTCATCGCCTACTCGACGAGCAAGCACGGCCACTTCAATTATGAGATCTATTTGATGGATCTCGAAACCGGCGACGAGCAGCGCATCACCTTTGCCCCCGGCTTCGACGGCCTCCCCGTCTTCAGCCCCGACGGCACGAAGCTGATGTGGACCTCCAAGGGCCGCACCGCCGACAACACCAGCCAGCTCTTCATCGCCGACTTCGTGCTTGATTCCGACACCGAGCAGTAAGGGGCGAAACGCCTCGACCCCAACTTCCTCCAACCCTTTCGGAGCACCTGCCCTCGATGAACGCCAAGGACGCGATTCGCAATACCATCGACATGAGCGCGATGATTGTTGACAGCTATCTCAAGGATCTCAGCGATGCCGACCTGCTGGTTCGGCCGGTTGAGGGAATGAACCACATGGCCTGGCAGATTGGCCACCTGATCGGTTCCGAGCGGCACTTTGTCGAGCTGATCAAGCCCGGCACTAGCCCGGCCCTGCCCGCCGACTTTCTCGAAGGTCACGGCCGCGACAAGTTCACCGAAGACGACCCGGCGAAATTCTACTCGGTCGCCAAATATCAAGAACTCTGGGGAGCCCAGCGTCAGGCGACCTTGGCCTTGCTCGACAGCTTCTCGGATGCCGATCTCGACCGCACCGACGCCGAGAAATTTCCCCCGTTTGCCCCGACCGTCGGCGCCCTCATGAACATGGTCGGCGCGCACCCGTTGATGCACGCCGGGCAGTTCGTCGCGGTCCGCCGGAAGCTCGGCAAGCCCGTGTCCATCTGAGTTGAGAAAAGCCAGGGCAGGGGAGGGATGAGTGATTCTCGATCTGAATGGCGAGGATCACTCACGCTCCGACGGTTCGCCGGATCGCCTGGGCACATAAAGAAAGAGCCCGGCCGAAACACCGGCGAAGGTGTAATTCCGCCGGGCAGCCTCGGCCAGCTCGGGAGGAAGGCCAAACCCGTAGGTGTCGTACGGGTCGGTCTCGTCATACAGATCCTTGGTCGTGATAATGTAATTGTATTCACGCGATTCGAGCCGTTCTCGGATCGCGGCTGGCTCGATCTTGCCCGTCTCGACGAGGATGCGAAAGAGCCACGGATCGACGAACGCGGCGCGATCGCCTTGATGAGCGGCCACCATGCCGCTTTCGGTCAGCAAACGGATGTCCGGGTCCTCGGCCAGTTCGAAAATCTGTCGGAACTGTGCCAGCACGGGGCGACCGACGGTTGAAAAATACCCGTGGATCGACTGGGCCGATTGGTACTGGGCGTACGAGTGGTCGAGACTCGGAAGCAGGCTTGCCCCCAGGCCGACCAGTCCGACGATCGACAGAACGGCGGTCCCCGGTCGAATCGGCCCTGGGTTCCGGACCAACGACACGGCCCATCCCCAGACCGCCCCGCCCGCCATCGCCGCGACGAGACGCAGACCAAGAAAATAATTCAGATCCGAGCCGCTTTTCATTGCCAGAACGATCGCCCCGGTCAGCACCACCCCGGCCAGCACTGCCAGCGATCGTTCCGGCAACCCACGAGGGACGGTCCACAAAACCACCCCGACCAGAGCGAGGATCGGTAATTCCGGCCCGAGCTGCCAGAGTCGGGAGAGGGTCCGTTGCCAGTCGGTGAGCAAAATCGGCGTCTCGGCCGCGCCGAACAGCTCGCGGGCGAACAGGGGCTCGACCGTCAGCGTGACCGCCGCAATGATCGCCAGGGTGACGGCTCCCGCAGTGGCTGCCAGGGTCAACCCCCAACGCATCCGACCAGTTCCCATCGCCGCCAGGACGGCGGCAATCAGGTACAGCCCCATCGTCTGCTTGGTGAAGATGGCCGCGACCAGCAAAAAGGCCCCCAGCGCGTACCGCCACCGCGACGCTCGACCGACTGCCAGCAGAAACCCGGCAATGCCGAGCGTATCAGCCATCAGATCCGCTCGCACCATGACGCCGAATCCGTACAGAGGGGCCGCGCCGAGCGTGAGTAAACCGGCGAAGATGCCGGCCCCTTTGCCGCCCCGGCTTCCCGAGGCTACCCCGACGATCAGGCTCGCCAGCAGGGCCGAGCCGAGGCTGATGAGCCTGCCGATTCGATACAAGCCGTCCAGGTCGCTGTCGAGCAATCGGCCGATTCCGCCGACCAGCAAGAAGTAAAGCGGTCCGAACACGTTCATGACGTGAGGGTCGTTGTGCCACTCGGGATACATGACCCGGTCGTGCTGGACACGCCAGGCCAGGTGAACCATCTGGGCTTCGAGGTGGTACACGTCGAGCGGATTGCCCACGGTGAACCAGGCATTGCCGAGAAAGAGCCCCGCCCTGACCAGGGCGATCAGGAACACACCAATCAGCAAGAGTCGAATCACGATGCGCATGGGGAGTCAGCCCGGCTCCATCCCGGAAATCAAGAAGGAGAGTCAGCGCGGCTCAAGAGCCGGAAGAACCCGGGGCAACAACGCCTCGATCCGAGGCAAGGCCGGGTCCATGCCCGACAATCGCATCGCCCGGACGTGCGCGCCGAGCAACCGCCAATCGTCGGGCGTGTCGATATCGTACCACGGCGGCAAGACCGCCAGCGAGCGCCCCGATCCTCTGAGCCGATCAAGCGTTTGCCCGAACACGCGTGATGACCCCCACTCGACCCCTTCAAACACGGACGGCACCGGCACCCGGCAGCCGATCAGGTAGTAGCCGCCGTCGGTCGAGGGACCGATGACCACATCTTTCTGATCGAGACAAAGAAATGCGCTCACCACAATCGACGGATCGAGCGTCGGGCTGTCCGATCCGATCACCACCACGCGAGAGGCCCCGTCGGCAAACTCTCCCTCGAAGAACGATTGCAGGCGAGCGCCGAGATCGCCGTGAGCCTGGGCCTGCATTGCCAGGCCGGCCGGTACGATCGAATCGAACCACGGGCCGGCGTCATCCGGGGCGAAGACGAAGACCCGCCGTCCTCCGGGAGCGAGAAAACGATTCGACCCCCAGGTGTCGAGCGTATCGAGCAGCATGGCCTCGTGCGCCTCGGCGGCAAAGTCGTTGCCGAACTCGGCCGCCAACCGCGTCTTGACCTTCCCTGGTTCCGGCTTCTTCCCGAAGATCCCCAGCACCGCCCCGTCTGGCATCGGCCACGCCACGTGATCACCTCGTGATGCTTTTGTCTCGGTGTTTGGTTGCTTCGGCCCGGAGCAGGCGATCGAGCAGGCTCGGCTCGACCTTCCCCCGGAACCGGACCTTTCCATCAATCGCCACCACGGGAACGAGCGTTCCGTACGCTTCGACCAGTTTCGGGTCGGTGTCGATGTCGATTTCCTCAACGAAAAAATCATGCTCCCGGCGTCTGGGTTCGATGACGGCTTTTGCACTCTCGCAGCAGGAGCAATCGGCCCTCGTGTAGATCGTCACGCGAAGGTGATCCGCCCGAGCCGGACGAACGAGTTCCTTGATCCGGTCGAACAGGTGCGACATGGGTTCGAGCGCCTCCGGTCTCTTCATACCAGGGGAACGAATCGGAGCGATCACTCCTCGGTCTTCGGATCGGGGAGTTCGAGGGCCAGGATCGGAGGATTAACCACCGGGGGCTTGGGTCGCCAGGCGGGACGAGTGGGGCCGGCCGATGCGGCTTGGGAGGCCGGAAACCGGGGGTCGTCGGGGGAAACGCCGAAGGCATTGTCATGGAAGTCCTGCCAGTCTTCCTGGCTCCGATTGAAGCGAATGATCCGATCGGCGATCTCGTGAATGACGTTGCCTTCCACGAGCAGATCGCGCGTTCCCTCGTCGAAAAAGATGCCGTTGTTTTCCGCTCGTCCGGCGTAGCGCGACCGGTGAATGTCGTGAATGTGGTTGCCAACCAGGGCCGTGCCGGGCTGTCGGCCCAGCGTGTAGATGCCGCCGCCATCGGCGAGTAATCGCATGGCATGCTGAATCTGGTTGGCCTCAATCCGGTTGTCGCGCACCGACGACGGCTCGTCATCCCAGCACCAACCGACCGAAACGGTGGAGTAGAGCCCATCGGCAATCCGGTTGTGTCGCACGAGCGTTTCGGCCGCAATCCCGACCCAAACACCATGCGCCGAAAAATGGTCACGCCCGAGCCCTTCGATCCAAGACTCCTCCACCACGTTCCCCACCGGCAAGCGAGGGGGTTCGGCGTGGCGGTTGGTGACACCGATCAAGACGCCTCCTCCGCCCAGGTCGTGCATCGTGCAGCCGACGATCGCGTTGTGCGACGACCCCAGGCCCAGCCGGCTCGCATAGCCCCCTGTATGCTCGAAGGCACAGTGCCGCCAACGATTCCGGCGCGCCCCGGTGGCCTCGATGGCCGCGGGCAAGCTGGTCATTCCCTGGCCGTCGGTGTAGCCCTCGGCCGGCAGCTCGAACCCGGTGAACGCAAAGACCAGGCCCTCGAACTCAAGATGCTCGACAAACGACCCGGAGTCGGGATCGCCGTCAAGAATTATCAAATGTTCGAGCTTCGGGACGACGAGGTGAACTGTGGCCTCGTTGGGATCGGCCGATCGTTCCGCTTCGGTCGGGGTATAGCGGAGTCGCCGGGTATGAGGGTCGAACACGAACTCGCCCGGCGTCCCGAAGTCTTCCGCCACGTTTTCGATGACATACGGGTTGCGTCCCCCTTCCCACCAGTGGCCGATTCGGTAGCGCGGATAACCCGTAAAGGTAATCACGTTCCGATCCAGGTCGAGCGCATCCACCCGCAGTCGAGATGCACTCCAGTCATGCAGCGCCAGCACCTCGACCTCGGGTTCCAGGACCCAGGGGCCGAGATCCCCTTCGTGAAACACGAAATCCTTCTGGCTCCGGATGTGCGCCTGGTTGGCTCCTGGCTTGATGGGAGAGTCGGTCAGGCCGGCGATCACGAACGCTCCCCGAGTTGGCCGGAAGCGTCGCACGAAGGATCGGCCACCGTCGATCGAACAATAGAGATGACGAACGGATCGGATGGAATCCGGGACGGTCGTTTCCCAGGCATCTCCCGAGACGGACCAGTTTTTCAGGCGAACGCCACCGCTGATGATCGGCGCATCGAGCGGATTGACTCCGGGACTCGCCTCGAACCGGATCGGCGATTCCTCGGTGCCCGAGTCGCCTGGGTCCAGCCGAAGCGGCGTTGCCATCGCATAAAACCCCGGCTGCACCTGGACCCGAACAGGACCGGGCAAGCGGCCGTCATGTTCGGCTCGCAGTTGGCGGATCGCGTCTCGAGCACCGGTGAGGGAGGCCAGGGGGCCGTTGGACCCGTCCTCAGTCGGGGTCGAGACTCGGCCCGACCACGTATCGCGGCCTTCGGGAGCGACGTGCAGCAGAATCTCGTCGGCGTGGCAGACCGCAAACCCACTCGCCGGACCAAGGGCCAGGAGCAGGGCGTGGAGCAAGAATCGACACATTTCAATCACCGTGGTTCTGTCACGTCGGTCGATCGGCGCATTGTGTTTGGACTCGATTTCGCAGTCTAGGCCCGAGCCGTCACGCGTCGCAAGGCCCGGCCTCGGGATGGTCGAGGCACTTGCGGATCTCGACCAGGTTATCAAAAAAGGTCGCGCCGCCTCCCATGTCGGCCAGAGCCGACGAGGTCGTGGCGTTGACTCCCGATCCGCTGGGTGAATGCTTCGCCCAGTAAATTCCCAGGCTCGCGGCCGTGCCGGGGCGGACGGACCCCGTCAGGGCAACTCGGGCGACGAATCGGCCGCGATCGTTGACGACCTCGGCCCAGTCTCCAGCATCGAGGCCCCGCGCTGCGGCATCCTCGGCGGCCAACTCGATCGTCGGCTCTCCGGCGGCACGGAGGTGCGAGGCCGAGTTGGCGAACGTCGAATTGAGAAACTGCGGGCGAGGCGGGCTGACCAGTTGAATTGGATAGCGAGCCGCCAGCCCGGGCTTCGTCTGCGGGTCTTCGTGCGGAGGGATGTAGGAGGGCAGGGGGTCGAAGCCGTCGGCCTTCATCCGCTCCGAGTACAGCTCGCACTTGCCCGAAGGGGTTGGGAAGCGGCCGTCGGCAAACGGGCGATAATCCTCGGGAATGTTCAAGCGAACCGATCCTTCCGCTTTCAACCGCTCCAGCGTGATCCCGGCCAGCGCGGGGCCGCCATCGATCGCCTGCCGCATCAAGGTGTTGTCGTCGGGGAAGAGGGCGGGATCGAACCCGAGCCGACCGGCAAGGGCTCGGAAGACGTCGGCGTTCGATCGGCACTCACCCCGAGGTGGGATCGCCCGAGGGTTGTGCATCAGAAAATGATGGCCGTACGACGTGTGAATGTCTTCGTGTTCGAGTTGCGAGGTGGCCGGAAGCACGACATCGGCGTAATCGACCGTGTCGGTCGGAAACAGTTCGTGAACCACCGTGAACAGATCGTCGCGGCGCAGGCCCTCAATCACCTTCTTCTGATCGGGGGCCACGGCCGCCGGATTGCAGTTGTACACATAAAGGGCCTTGACCGGAGGGCCGGGAAGCTCTCCCGTGAGTGCCTCGGCCAGTTGGTTCATGTTCACCGATCGGGTTCCGGCCGGTGAGAGGTCGGGCCGGGTGAGCGCAAACGAGTTGAGCCCGTACGTCCCGCTCGTCGAGAGCAAGGCCCCGCCTCCTCGGTGCCGCCAGGCGCCGACGATCGCGGGCAGGCAGGTGATGGTTCGCACGGCCATCCCGCCGCCACCGTGGCGTTGGAGCCCGTAGTTGACGCGGATCAGGCTGGGATGCTCGGTCGCATAACGCCGGGCAAGGGTTTCGATCTGAGCGACGGGAACTCCCGTGATGGTCGCAACCCGATCGGGGGGGTACTCGGTCAACACGCGGTCGCGGAGTTGTTCGGCTCCCACGGTGCCGCGATCCAGGTAATCCTGATCGTGCAGGTGTTCGCGCCAGATGACGTGCATCAGACCGAGCGCCAGGGCCGCGTCGGTGCCGGGGCGGGGCTGGAGGTGCCAGTCTGATCGGCGGGCGGTGGGGCTGGCGTAGGGGTCGATGGTGACGATCGTCGCATTCTGGCGCTTGCGAGCCTCGATCATCAGGCTCCAGAGGTGGCTGTTCGTGTTCGCCGTGTTCGATCCCCAGTTGAGAATCAAGCGGCACTCGAGAACGGCCAGGGGGTCGGCTCCCAGTCGGCCGGTTCCCATCGTGTACTCGTAACCGACCCCACCGGCCGAGGCACAGATCGTCCGGTCGAGCGTCGAGGCGCCGAGCAGGTGAAAGAAGCGGCGGTCGAGGCTCTCGGCCTGCAACTTCCCCATCGTGCCGTAATAGCTGTAGGGCAGGATGGCCTGCGGCCCGTCGGCCGAGTCGGCAACGGCTCGGAAGCGATCGGCGATCAGATCGAGCGCCTCGTCCCATCCGATGCGCTCGAACCTCCCCTGGCCAGGGCCCTTGGGGCCGACCCGCCGCATTGGGTATTCCAGCCGATCGGGGCTGGAGACACGATCGAGATATCGGGCCATCTTCTGGCAGAGAAACCCGCGCGTGAAGGGGTGGTCGCGGTCGCCTCGCAGGTCGATGGCAACCCCGTCACGGACGGTGACAACCATGCTGCACGTGTCGGGACAGTCGAGCGGACAGACGTTCTTGACAACGGTTTCGACAGGGTTGGACACGGCAGATGGTGCTCCGTAAAGAACGCTCGGCCACCGAAACGGGGTGGGATTCTCTCGATTCTAGAACGGTTGCCTCGTCGAGCGGTAGGGGCCGCCACGCAGACCGTTCTCCCGACAGGGGATGAGCCGCGCATCACGATGGCTTGCGTGTCGATCGCCGCCGGTTCACAATAAGGGCATGAGCGAGATCCCCTGGCGAATCGCCATTGAGCGCGCCCTGACGATCCATCGCGGAGCCCCTCCCTCGCGATGGCTTCAACTGGCGACCGTCACGTCCGACGGCTGGCCGAGCGTCCGGACCGTCGTTTTCCGAGGATTCCTCGGGGCCGGTCCTGTCCTCCGCTTCACGTCCGATCTGCGCAGCGCGAAGGTTGGGCAGATTGCCGAGAATGCTCGGGCCGAGGCCTGCTGGATGTTCGCCGAGACTCGCGAGCAGTTCCGCCTCGCCGGCCATCTGCGCGTCATTGGCCCCGACGAGACCGACTCGCAATGGCTCGCCGAGCGGGCCGACGTCTGGACGGCCTTGCCGCCGGCGACCCGAATCAGCTTGCTCTGGCCCGAACCGGGTGTCCCTCGGGCCGACCTCCATCGGTTCCGCGTCGGCACACCCGACCCCCGAGATCCGCCCCCGTCGTTCGCCCTGTTGCTGCTCGAACCGGAGCGGGTCGATCATCTCGATCTCCGGAGCGATCCGCACAGCCGGACCCAGTACCAGCGGCTCGGAACCGAGGAGCCGATCGAGTGGGCCTCGCTGGCTGTGAATCCGTGACCCGTCCGGTGACTTGACGCTCAAGAAGGAGACGATCGTGATGCCCATCGATCTCGTGGCCGTGGCGTCGCTGGCCCTTGCCCTTGCCCTTGCTCCCAACCAGGATGACGAGCCGAAACCGAAGCCCGACACCTCGCTGGCCTCGGCTCCCATCGAGGCCCCCGAGGCGGTCGAAGGGGGCAAGACAATCGGCGGGCTGTACCGATCCGGACCGATTTACCTGGCTGCTCAGCCCGACCCGGAAACCCTCTCCCGCCTTGCCAAGGACGGGGTGACGGTGGTCATCAACCTGCGGCCCCCCGAGGAAATAGAGTCGGTCCCCTTCGACGAGCCGGCCCTGGTCAAGTCGCTCGGAGTCGATTATGTGACCATTCCGATCGGTCGAGGCCCCTACGCCCCCCGGCTTGAAGCGGTCGAGCAGTTAAGAGAGACGCTCGCCGCGCACGAAGGCAAGGCCCTGATCCACTGCTCGGCGGCGATCCGGGCCTCGCGGCTCTGGGCGGCGCATCTGGTCAAGGACCGGGGCCTTTCGCGTGAACAGGTCGATGCCTTCACCCAGATCACCACGGGAGGACCGGCTCGGGTCGAACAGTTTCTCGGCGACGAGCCGGAAAATCCCTGATCCTGTCGTGCCGGATCAGGCGCCCCCCCGTTCCAGGACCATGCGCAGATACGATCGCGTCTCCACCTGATCGGACCCGAGGCCGAGCTGCCGGGCCAGTTCGAGCACGACCCGCTGGGCCTCGGCCAGATCGGCCGGGCCGTTGGCGATCGCCTCAACCTCGGCGTACGCCCCCAGTCCCTCGACCGAGTCGATGCCGACCTGAACCCATCGGCCTTCGAACTGAAGGTCATAGGCCAGCCGACGCTTGCGCACCGTTGCCACGGGGCGGAAGCCAAGGTTGACGAACAGCCGTTCCATCTTGAGCAAGGCGTCCGGGCCGGGCTCGAAGGTCAGTTCCACTTCCTCTCGGGTCTTGGTCGGGCCGGCGAGCTTCGGCCCCTTGTAGGTCACGCGGTTCTCGCCTCCGTCCCGACGCAGCCGCATGGCCTCGTCGGTTTCCCGGAAATCACGAGCCGGGTGCGACATGTAAATGTCTTCCTGCTCGACTTCCTCACGAGGCACCGCGCCGAGATCGCCCAACCGCTGCAACAAGTCGTCGTGATTGGCGTCCCGAAACTTCATCTCCACTTCAAACGGGCTCATTCCAACGCACTCCGACTCGTGGATTGAAGGTCTGCCAAACCCCATTTCGCCTCAACAGCGGCAGCCTATCCGCCCCCATGCCAGGCGGTCAACCGACACCCGCTCCGAGACGCTCCGACACGTCCTTGCCCATCGCCACCCACGCCCCGGCCCCGAATCGACGTTTCCGAGAAAAAACTCACCCGCCAATCAGGCTCGACATTTGTCAGAGCGGCGCGTAAGATGACCATACACCTCTGACATCTGTCTCAGTTTGGCCCCGGTTCTCATTGGGGCCGACGCGGGGCACTCGAACGAACCGATCGGACCGTCGTCCCGTCTTCCGAACCGATCGAGGTAGAGTGATGAATCACGAAGCGCTTCCCCCGACCGGGCCGTCCCTTCCGACGCGCCGAGGGCTCGACCCGACCGGCCTGATGCGGTGGGTCTACACGAGCAACCCGTTCTATGTCATCAGCGCCGGCCTGGTCTTTCTGGGCTTGCGGGCCTCGTT
Source organism: Tautonia marina (assembly GCF_009177065.1). Classification (NCBI taxonomy): domain Bacteria; kingdom Pseudomonadati; phylum Planctomycetota; class Planctomycetia; order Isosphaerales; family Isosphaeraceae; genus Tautonia; species Tautonia marina. Next base: position 34,828 of record NZ_WEZF01000013.1, on the reverse strand, counting down.
CGATGCACGCGGCCCGGCGGTGGAGACGGGAGCCTTGATGCTCGGTCTGACCGCCTACACGCTCTTGCTGGCCGGAACGGCGGTGGTCCTGGTGCGGCGGGGGAAGGTCTGGGACGACGTGCGGACCGTCCTCTTGCTGGTCGTCCTGATGTTCCTGGCCATCTCGGTCGCGTTTGACGAGACGCTGGCCGGCGATCCGGCGATGGGACGCGGGCTGTATCTCGTCGGTCTCGGGTTCGCCCTGCTCGTGAGCGAGGGGGTTCTCCGCGGCCTGGGTCTGGAGCTTCGCACCGGGTTCCGGCTGCCGTATCAAGCGTTTCTGGCGCTCTTTTTCCTGTATCCGATCGGCCTGGCGCCGCTCGTCGATCGCCCCGACGACCCGGCCTTGATGTGGGCTTTGTTCGGGTTTGCTCCCGTGGCGGGCCTGCTCAGCCTGACCTTGCTCCCGGCGATCCGGCGCGGGCCGTCGTACGCCGAGAAGAACGGCAGCCCGTGGCGATGGCCCCTGTTCCCCTGGGTCCTGTTCGGATTGCTCGGCGGAGCGGCCTGCGCGCGGTCGTACTGGCTGTGCGTCTCCTTTCATTTTGTGATGAAGGATCAAATGATCTTTGGTCCGTATTTCCTCGTCCCCTTGCTCCTGCCGGGGGCCTTCTTGCTGTTCGAGCTGGGCCGATCGGCACGCGATCACCGAGCCGGGCGGGTGGCGACGACCGTGGCCCTGCTCGCTCCGATCGGCCTGCTCGGACTGGCGATGATCGGTCACGACCGGCCCGATCCGGTCTACCAATCCTTTCTCTCCCACTTCCGCATGGTCCTGGGGGCGACTCCGGCCTTCCTGACGATCGTGCTGGCCCTGCCGCTCTATGCCTGGGCCGTTCATCGTCGGGTGCCGGGTGGGCTCGATGGGCTTTGCCTGGCCCTGGCCGCCCTGGCCGTGGTGCGGCCGACGACGCTCGACCTCGACGGCCTTGCGTTTGCGAACCCCTGGCCTTTACTGATGGCGGCGATCGTCCAGGGCGTTCCGGCGATCCGACGGCGCAACGAAGGCCGGGGACTGCTCGCCTGTGCCTTCCTGATCGCAAGCCTCACGGCGGCGCTGCCCGACTCGGCGGGAGAAACCATTCCCTGGATCGTCGTCGCGCACCTGGCGCTCATCGTGGCGCTGGGGTTCGGATTGAGGGAGGGCGCGCTGGGCGAGTTCCTGCGAGAACTGACGGTTGGCCTCTTTCCGATCTTCGGGCTTTGCTGGATGGCTGGAGCGTTTGCCGAGCTGTTCATCCGGCTTGGACCGATGGCCGATGCCGCCTATTTGCCCACGATGGCGGCGCTGGCGGTGGTTTATGCCAGGATAGGGGGCGGCCGGGCGTTCCTCGTTTCGGCGGGGTTGTTGATCGGGGCCTGGGGCTTGGTCTACGGATCGCGGTCGTACCTGGCGCTGCGTCGCTTGGTACCGGGGATCGACCAGATCGCCCTCGGCTTGCTCTCGTTCGTGGTCGCGGCGTTGATCAGCCTGGCCAAGGCCGGGGTATCGCTCTGGCCTCGCTCCGCGACCCGAGCGCCGGGGCCGCCGACCGGGCTCGACGGATCATGACCGGCTCCTCCCGTTCGTCATCCCCATTCGACCCGGTCGCGTCCCAGGCGTTTTGCCCGGTAGAGGGCCGCGTCGACCCGAGCGAGCAGGTGGTCGAGCGATTCGTTGGGATCGGCCTCGGCCACCCCAAAACTGGCCGTGAGTCGCAACGCGTCCGGGTCGGCAATCCGGATCTTGGCAACGCTTTTGCGAAGCCGCTCCGCGATCTGGAGCGCGTGCGAGACGTCGAGATTGGGCAGGATGATGAGGAACTCCTCGCCGCCGATCCGGGCGACGATGTCGCTGCCTCGACTTTTCGCTTCCAGGCACGATTCGAAGGCCTTCAGCGCCTCGTCTCCGACGGCGTGGCCAAAGGTGTCGTTCACCAGCTTGAAATGGTCGATGTCGGCCATGATCAGTGAGAACGGCATGCCCGATTCGCGCTGAAGCGTCATCTGCCGGTCGAGAATCTCCAGAGCCTGACGGCGGTTGATCGCGCCGGTCAAGGGGTCTTTCTCCGCCAGTTCTCGCATCTGGCGATAGGCCAATTCGAGCGCGACGACCGGACTGGCGTCTCGGAAAATCTCGACCGCCCCCACGCTTTTCCCGTTGTCGTCGTAGATCGGCATCACCGAGACATCCACGGGAACGCGGTGTCCTTTGCGGTGCTTCAGGAACACGCGAGCGGAGATCGGTTCGTCCTCTCGCATCGACTTGAGCAACGGGCAGCCGCGTTTGCAGAGCAAGGTCCCCTGGCAGTCCGTATGACAGAGGATGTTGTCCTGGCACGCTCGTCCGACCACCTCGCTGCTTGAGTAGCCGCTCAGCCGTTCGGCCGCATGGTTCCAGTATCGGATAATCCGGTTCCGATCGACAAAGTAGACCCCATCGTACAGGTGATCGAGCAGCCGCTCGAAGAACTGCGACCCCAACGGCCGAACGTCCTCACTTGCGGAGATCACTTCCCCTATCTCCTCGACCGGCATGGTAGGACCACTCCTTGACGGTGCCGAACCGAGCCCACACCCTCCCCCGTTTTGCTACGAAACTTTAGGTTACAAATTCTCGGCTGACAACTTGCATGATCGAGTGGATTTGTCTTCGGTTTGGCCTCGAACCATGCTCGTGCGGCCTCATGCCACGGTCGTCCGACCCGCACCGGCGTACCCTCCCTCAAGACGAAGGAGCGTTGGACCGGGTCACCCCTCGAACGACACGTCCAGGCGCATTAGAATCCATCTCAAGTCGATCATTGCGATCGCTGCGACACCGGGTCGTTTCGCCTGACCAGGATCAATCAAGCGAGCGGGAACGCCCCGCCCGTGGAGGAGCAAATAACCGATGCGACACCTTGTCGGTCTGACGGCCCTCGGCGTCAGTCTTGCCCTGCTGGGTTGCGGCGTCTCTGGTGATCCCGAGCCCTCCGGCGCCCCGGCAGACGCGACCGGGCTCGCGCCGGCCCCCGATCCGGCCCCGTCCGGAAGCTCGTCGTCGGCGCTCAACGAACCGACCGGTGAGGGCGAGGAAGTTCTCACCGCCTCGGGCCTTGCCTATCAGACGATCCAAGCCGGCGACGGTCCTCAGGCGAAGCCAGGCGATCGCGTTGTGCTTCACTACGTCGCGACCATCGAAGGGGGCGAGGCGATCGACAGCAGCCGCGACCGCGGCACCCCCTGGACCCACACCATCGGCGACGCGCGCGCCGTCCAGGGCTTCAACGAGGGGATTGCCGGCATGAAGGTCGGCGAACTCCGCCGCCTGGTCGTTCCGGCCAATCTCGCCTATGGAGCGCTCGGCACCTTCGGCGAATACGCTCCCGGCAAGGAACATAACCTCGACGGCGCGATGCAGGCCGAAGAACTTCCCTCGATCCCCCCGAACTCGACCATCATCTACGAGGTCGAACTGCTCGAACTCGCCTCCGAGCCGGCGGATGCTCCCGAGTATGCCAACACGGAGGCCGACGCTCCGGAGCCCGCCGCCGAGGACACCACGACGGAAGCCCTCCCCGATTGACACGCGATCAATCAATCAACCCCGATCGGATCGGCCTGAGCCGGTTCCCCCTCGCGCAGAAGCCAGGCGGAACCGGCCTGAAGCCCGTCGTGCCGATCGGTCTGCCCGCTCGGCCAGCGGACCTCGACCTGATCGGCGATCGCGGCGGTTCCCAGGCCGACCACCAGGGGCGCGTCATTCTGAGACAGGTAACTCCCTCCTCCCACAACCGAAAGGTGCTGTGAGCGGTCGCCGGCCGTCACGATCACCGTCGCACCGATGGCCGAGCGGTTGCTCCGCGTGCCTTCGAGCCGAAGGCGGAGGAACCGCGACGACTCCGCGCTGTCGTTCCGGAGCACGCTGGCCGGCGCGTTCTGTAGAACGACGATCAGATCGGGGTCGCCGTCGCCGTCGAGATCGCCGCTGGCCACTCCGCGAGCATCCCGATTTTGGGAGAACCAGGACTCCGGACCCCATCGCATCGGCTCGAATCGCGTGGCGTCGGGCTCGCGACGAAACAGTAACGTGGGCTGAGGCCGGGGCGTGCCCGGAAGGTGGTGCATCAGGTGACCATTGGCGATGAGGACCTCAGGCACCCCGTCACCGTCGCCATCGACCAGCACGGTCCCCCAGCCGACCAGGGGTCGGCTCGCCGCGCCAAGGCCCGAGGCAAGGCCGACCGGAACAAACTGCATCGCCCCGTCGTTCCGGTAGAATTCGTTGATCTCCCCTTCATAGTTCGTCACGAAGAGGTCCAGGTCGCCATCGCCGTCCAGATCGCCTGCGGCCACTCCCATGCTGCCGGTCGCCACGCCCTCGGCGCTGAGGGCCGCCCCGGAGAGCTGGCCGATTTCCTCGAAGGTGCCGTCCCTCCGGTTCCGGTAGAGGAGATTCGGCGTCGTGTCGTTGGCAACGTACACGTCGATCCAGCGATCACCGTCGAGATCGGCCGCCACCACGCCGAGACCCTTTCCTCCATCATCCAGACCGACCTCCCGGCCGATTTCCTCGAAGGTGCCGTCCCCCCGGTTCCGGTAGAGCAGGTCGCGCAGGGGGTCGAACACCGAAGGCGAGCAGAGATCGACCGCCCCCGACGAGTGATAGCGGCACGGTGGGTTGTGCTCGGGAGACCAGTCGACATATCGGGCCACGTACAGGTCGAGCAGGCCGTCGCCATCGGCGTCGAGCCAGGCGGCCGAGGTCGCCCAGCCCGGCTCGGTCAGGCCGGCGGCCTCGGTCACATCAACGAACGTGCCGCCCGTGTTGCGATACAGGGTAACCCCCTGGTAGGCGGTCACGAGCAGATCGGGGAATCCATCATTGTCGAAATCTCCCACTGCGCAGCCGTGCGAATAACGCGAGGCGTCGTCGAGCCCGGCGTCCTCGGTCACATCCGCAAAGCGCCAGTCCCCGAGATTGCGGTAGAGGCGGCCCGGCAACCCTTCGACCGTCAAATCCTCTGCCGAGGGCACAATTCGCCCCCCTCCCGGGAAAAACAGGTCGGGCCGACCATCGCGGTCGAAATCGAAGACGGCGACCCCGCCGCCGAGCGATTCCAGAATCGCCAGCGCTCCGGTTTCCTCGCCATTGCGATAGACCGCGTCAATCCCCGTGTCGGATACCTCCGAGAAGGCCAGGCCGGGCGATTGCGATACCGATTCCTCGGGCAAGCGTTCGGCAACGACTTCTGAAGCGGCCTGCTCGACGACCTCCGGCTCAGGACTGCCCCGCAACCCATACGCCAACGCTGCGGCCATCAGGGCCCCCGATCCCCCAACCCCCAGACCGACCCCGACCCAACGAGGAACCCCTCGATCGCTCATCGACGTGTTCAACTCCTCAAGACCACGATCAAGGCAGACGCTCAGGGGACTGGCGAAAACCGTGCCCGCTCTCGTTCGACGGTCATCCGATCGGCATGGTGGCGGGCATCCTCGAGCCGTCCCAGCCGGGCCAGAACGATCGACAGTTGGTAATGAATGCGCCAGTCGTCCGGAGCCTCGGCCACGGCCCGATCGAGCAGATCGGCGGCCTGATCGAGTGCTCCGTGTTCGAGCGCCAGCTCGGCTCGCAGGCGAAGGGCGTCGGCATTCTTCGGCGATCTTCCGAGCAGATCATCCAGAACGTCGGCCGCCTCCTCGCCCCGACCGAGAGCTCGAAGACACTCGGCGCGGGCCACCTCGATTCGGTCGTTCCCTTCGCCTTCGGCCTTTCGGCAGCGTTCCAGATGTTCGAGACTTGCGGCCGGATCGCCCGACAGATAGAGCGCCTCGGCCAGCCAGAGACGAGCCTGCTGATCCTCCGGATTCGTTTCCAGGGCCGACCGCAGCGTCTCGACCGCCATTGCGTAGCGGTCGGTCCCCAGCAAGATCCTCCCGCGCTGCTTCGGCCACTCGGGATTCTCCGGCTCCAGGCGTTCGAGCTCCTGATAACGCCGATCGGCCTCGGCTGGCCCGCGCAGCGGTTCAGACAGCTCGGCCAGGTGGGCGAGGGTCGGCGGATGATTCGGCTGTCGGGCATCGAGCGCCGCGAACGCCTCGAACGCGCGGTTCAGGTCGCCGAGGCTCAGCGCCGTCTCTCCCAGCAAGTGGAGCCACTCCGGCTCGACCCGATCAGCGAGCCGAGCGTCGAGCAATCGCACGGCCGATTCCGGGTTTCCCCGCGCGATCTGCGCGCGAGCGACGATCACCACGGCTCTGGGGTCGTCCGACGTTTTCCAGGGGCCGAGCCGCTCGATGGCCTGCTCGGGCTCTCCCCTGTTCAACGCGCGCTCGGCCGACCAAACACGGTACGGCCGAGATCGGCTGATCCCCCATCCTCCCACACCCACAACGGCGATCGCCGCCAGCCCGACCATCGCCAGCGATCGGACGAGCGAACGTCTCGACCGGCTCGGGGGTGAGGAACCACCCCCGAGGGTCGTCGAAGCCTGCCGAGTCAACGGAAACGCTCCGATCGGGAGGAAATCAATCCAGGGATCAACAACGCCTTAGAACTGGTCGGCGCTGATGACCTCGCCGCCGCTCATGCTGCCCAGGGCTTGCCAGATGGGCAGAGCGATCGTGTTCTTGGTAAACCGAACCGATCCATCGCCGTAAAGCGTGTTCACGCCTCCTGGGTGGCGGCTTCGGCTGGCCATGTACAGGTCGTTCCAGCCGCCGCCGACGACGCAGGGCTCGTTGTTGCCCGGTCGGCTCACGCACCAGGCGGGCATGAAGTCGGGGATCGTCGTGTTCGGCGGAGTTCGGGTCATGAAGTTGCAGTCGGTGTCGTTCCACCACTCGGAACGCATGTCCCGAAGCTCGGAAGCCTGGAGCAGTTCGGAGACGAGAATCGTGTTGCTCGTGCCGTCTCGGAAATCGCGCATCCCGGCCACCCGGTTGACCGTGAACGGAGCGCGAAGGTAGCGAAGGCCGGTGGTCGCCGGGTCGCCCACGTTGAGCTGCCCCAGGTTCGTGTTCCCCCAGTTCGGGCCGTAGTTGTACTTCGGCCGCCAGTCGGCGAGGAAGACCTCCGGGGTATCCGAGGGGCAATTGTAGGTGGCAACTCGTGTTGCCACAATGCTCATGTTCGCATTCGACCCTTGCCAGGCTGGCCCGGCAATGCCCACCTCGAAGTTCAGGGCGTTGCCCAGGTTCCCCGCCTCCAGGTACCGGAGGATATGGAACGACCACGGGGTCCGCAGGCTGGGCATGTTCGGCCAGCCCGGGGCATTGATGATCGTGCCCATCGGGAACGAGCCGAGCGAGTCGTGATAGTTATGAAGGGCGATGCCGATCTGCTTCAGATTGTTGACGCACTGCGCCCGTCGCGCCGCCTCTCGGGCCGATTGCACGGCCGGAAGCAACAAGGCGATCAAGACGCCGATGATCGCGATGACCACCAGCAACTCGATCAGCGTAAATGCGTCACGATGACGACGATGGTGCATGGAAAAACACTCCTCTGGCTCGGACGGTGAGACAGAAACCAGCGCCGCCCCGAAAGGGACGGCCCAGGAACACAACCGATCCCGTCAAGGAATCTCAACGTCGTACTGGAAATTGCGCTGCGATGGGATCGTGACCGTCAGCGTGCTGCTTGTGTTGTACTGTTCGGGAATGACGTTTTCTCGGACCATGAGCGCCTCGGGAGCAATGCCCAGCTCGCTGGGATCACGCCCAAACATCACCCCGCCCAGCTCCTCGGCCGTTTGCTCGCGGACCTCTTGATACGCCGTCACCTCAACCCGGTACGATCCCGGTGGTGGCCCACCGTTGCGGGCAATCGCGTACTTGCCGTCCACAATCGGCGCCCCGGCCGATCGTCCTTCCCCAGACGCCTCGTTGGAAAGGAACTGGATCATCCCGTCCTCGACCGGCTGACCCTGAAACGTCACCATTCCCGAAACGCCCACGCCATCGCCACCACCACACCCGGCCAGGGCCATCACCATCAGGAGTCCGATCAACGATCGTATGTTGTGCATCTGTTTTGACTCGTTCCAGCAGGGCCGAACCGTCGGCGTGCCGTTCGGCGTCGACACGGTCCAGGTTCCGCAAACGGGCCACGCTCCCGCTGTTCCCAACCGCTTCACGTCATTGAATCACTGCGTGAATCACACGATTGTCCGTGTGATTCATCAAGACGCTTACGTCTTCACGACCTGCGAGTCAGCGTCGGTGAGGTGCAAACGAATGTCAAGCAATTTTTCGGAAGAAAGTCAGATCGACTGTGGTTGCGTGGATGTGCGTTTGAAAGAAAGGTTTCCCGACATGCTTGCGCATTCCATCAGCTATCCGAGCCACTCGGGGGCGTGCCTTGCGTCGTCGGGAACGTGTTCGGAGAGAAGGTCGCGCAGGTCGAGCCGCATCAGCTCGGCCAGGCGTTTGCTCGGCGTGCGCTCGATCTCCTGAACGAGCTTCAGCGCCAGCACATGCCACTCGGTCGCCGCGTGAGGGCAGGTGAAGACATCGCGCCGCCGCTTCGATCCCGCGAGCGACTCGGCGAACCCGGCCGTGGTGGGCACGTCTCGCCTGGCATCGCAGATCGTGCCGCAGACCCGGCATCGGACCTCGTCCAGGGTGCCGGGATCGGCGTAAATAATGTCGTAGCCTTTGTGATGCATGGCCTTCTCGTTTCCAGACAAGCATTGTCAAAACGAGCCGGCCCCGCGAGGCTCGCCAGGGCCGACCGTTCAGGACCGGAACGCGTCGGGGGGCGAGGGAGTCGAGGCCGCCGGACGATCCGGCCGGAAGTCGGCCACATCGAGCGACGGCGTTCGGCCCAGAATCAAGTCGGCCACCACCTCGGCCGAGGCCGGAGAAAGCTGCAAGCCCGCGCGGCGGTGTCCGGTGGCGATCAGCAGGTTGCCCACCTCCGGAGCCCAACCGAGAATCGGCCTCGTGTCCATGCTCCCTGGCCGCAGCCCGGCCCAGGTGGTTTCCACCGAGGCCTCGGCCAGCACCGGGCAAAGCCGGATCGCCAGGTCGATCAGGTCGCGCGCTACCGAGGCCGTCGGCTTCGTCTCAAAGCCCGCGTCCTCCTCGGTCGCCCCCACCAGCACCCGACCGTCGTCTCGGGGCACCAGATAGCGGTCTTCCAGCTCGACAATCCGCTGCAAGATCGGGCGATGACTGTTCAGCAGAACGATCTGCCCCTTGATCGGCGGGGTCGGCACGCGCACGCCCAGCGGGCCGAGCAGCCCTTCGGTCCAGGGACCAGCCGAGACGACCGCCGTTCCGCAACGGATCGGCCCCCCGGGCGTCTGCACCGCCTCCACCTTCCCCCTCGACATTGCAAACCCGGTGCAGGGGACCCCCGGACGCAGCCGACCCCCGAGCCGTTCGCAGGCGGTCGCCAGCGCCTGCAGATGTCTCGGGTTACGCACCTGGGCCCGATCGGGCACGAAGTACGCCACCCGAAGCTCGGGGCTGAGGCTCGGCTCGACCCGGGCAAAGTCCCCCGGCTCCAGACGTTCGAAGGCGATCCCCTCCGATCGCCAGCGCCCCGCGGCGGCCTTCAGGTCGTTTTCTTGCTTGGCGTCGAGCGCCACATCGACGGCCCCGCAGCGCCGGTAGCCGTTGTCGATGCCGGTCAGCTCGCGGAGCCGTTCCGACCAGTTGGGGTACAGCTCGGCGCTTCGGGTTCGCAGACGGGCCATCGGCAACGGGTGCGGTTTGTCCGAGCCGGGGGCGATGATCCCCGCTCCGGCCCAGCTCGCCTCTCGACCCAGCTCCCGGCGGTCGAGCACGACCGGGCGCAGCCCCTCGGTGGCCAGCACATAGGCGATCGACAGCCCCACCACTCCGCCGCCGACGACGACAACATCCGCAGTCTCATGCTCCGGCATCGGTCCTCCTTCGAGGCTTGCGATCATAGCAGATCGGGCCTCCCCGCGCCGATCGACCGCAGCTCGTCTCCGTCGGGGGCCGTCGCAATCCTTTCGTTCTCTCATGAACACCCTGAACCGGGCCGAACCAAAAAGAACCGCGCGTTTTTCGGGGAGCCGACTCTTGCCAACGACCGACCAGCCGACGATAGTGCATCCTGCGCGGTTCTCCGCCCGAAGCATTGCGGACCGCGCGTGTCGGCATCATCCGCGACACGTTCTCGATCCCAGGGAGGTCCCCCTCGATGCCACCAGAAGACCACAAGGCACCGGCCGAATTACCACGACCGGGCCACAGCCGCCGCGACTTCTTGCGCGGCTCGAGCCTGGCCGCCGCCGGCGCCGTGATGGCCACCTCGGCCGAGACGGCGATGCACGAGGCCCGCGCCGACGTCTCCGAAACCGACGGCGTGGCGATCTATTCCGGCACCTGCCCGATCGAGCTGAAGGTCAATGGCGAGGCGATGAGCGTCACCATCGAGCCCCGCTCGACCCTGCTGGACACGCTCCGCAATCGCCTCGGCGTCACCGGCCCGAAGCGCGTCTGCGACCGGGCCAGCTGCGGTGCCTGCACCGTCATTCTTGATGGCGACGCCGTGTACTCCTGCACGACCCTGGCCATCTCCTGCGCCGATCACGAGGTCCGCACGCTCGAAAGCTTCGAAACCGACGAGGGAAGCGTTCCCCACGCCTTCCACCAGAACGACGCCCTGATGTGCGGTTACTGCACCCCCGGGTTCGTCACCGCCTGCCAGGCCTGGCTCGAAAAGAACCCCGGCCAGGAGCCGACGCTTGACGACATCAAGCAAGGGCTCGACGGGAACATTTGCCGATGCGGCACCTACATCGGTGTCTTCCAGGCGGCGCTCGACGCCGCCAAGGCGATGAAGAAAGGAGGGGCCTGAGTCATGGCAGCACTGTGGCCCGATAACCCGCGTCTCATCGGCGAAGGCGTTCCCCGGCTCGACGGCCTGGCCAAGGCCTCCGGCCGCGCCAAGTACCCCTCCGACGAACGGCCCGACGGCCTCCTGTTCGCCGCCGTGCTTCATAGCCCTCACGCCCACGCGAAGATCGTCAAGATCGACACGTCGAAGGCCGAGGCCATCCCCGGCGTCAAGGGCGTGCACCTGATCGCCAACGAAGGGGCGACCCTCCGCTACCACGGCGAGGAAATCGCCGCCGTCGCCGCCGAGAGCGAGGAAATCGCCCGAGACGGCTGCCGCGCCATCGCCATCGAGTTCGAGGTCCTGCCCCACGCCGTCACCGAGGCCCAGGCCCTCGCCGACGGGGCACCCCGCCTCACCCCTCGCGGCAACACCCAGGCCGGCCGCGCCCAGGAAGACGGCGACCCCGACGCCGCCCTCAAGGAGGCCGCCGCCAGCATCGAAGGAGAGTACTCCGTCCCGGTCATCACCCACGTCTGCCTCGAAACCCACGGACAGGTCGTCCGATGGGACGGCGACGCCAAGATGACCGTCTGGTCGAGCACCCAGAACGTCGACGGTGTCGAGTCCGAAATGGCCGGTGCCTTCAACGTCCCGGCCACCGACGTCACCGTCCTCACCCCCGTCATGGGCGGCGGCTTCGGCTCGAAGTTCGGCGCCGATACCTGGGGGGTCGCCGCGGGTGAACTGGCCAAGAAGACCGGCAGGCCCGTCTGGCTGTTCCTCGACCGTGTCCAGGAACACCTGACCGCCGGCAACCGGCCCAGCGCCTCGGCCAAGCTGACGCTCGCCGCCGACAAGGACGGCAAGCTCTCCGCCCTGATCGCCGAGACCGCCGGCACCGGCGGCATCTCCCGAGGGGCCGCCTTCCCCTTGCCCTACGTCTACGAGGTGCCCAACAGCCGCCGCCAGCATACCGACATCCGCGTCAACGGCGGCAACGCCCGAGCCATGCGAGCCCCGGGGCACCCCCAGGGCTGCCTCATCATGGAATCGGCCCTCGACGACCTGGCCGAGAAAATGGGCATCGACCCCCTGCAGATGCGCCTCGCCAGCCTCGCCGAGCAAGACACCGTCCCCAGCGGGTCCGGCGAACCCTTGAACCGCAGCGAGATCTACCGCGAGCAGATCAAGCTCGGGACCGAGGCCATCGGCTGGAATCAGCGCAAGTCCCGCGCCGAGAACGCCAAGGCCGAAGGCCCGATCAAGCGCGGCTTCGGCATGGCCCTGCACCAGTGGGGCGGCGGCGGCCGAGACGACAAGCAGGTCACCTGCATCATCAACCCCGACGGCTCGGTCGAGCTGCGCAGCGCGACCCAGGACATCGGCACCGGCTGCCGGACCGTCCTGGCCCAGATCGCCGCCGAGGTGCTCGGTCTCAAAACGACCGACATCAACTCCAACATCGGCAACTCGCAGTTCCCCCCCGGCCAGGCCTCCGGCGGATCGACCACGACCCCGTCGATGGCCCCACCGGCCTACAACGCCGCCCTCGAAGCCCGCGACCTGCTGTTCAAGCGCATCGCCGGTGCGCTCGACGCCGAACCGGGCGATTTGTCCATCGGCGAGGGCGTGATCCTCGTCAAGGGTGAGCGAGAGGTTCCCTGGAAGGACGCCTGCCGGAAGCTCGGCACCATGCCGATCAACGTCACCGGCAGCTTCTCCGAGGGCCTGACTGCTCAGGGCGTCGGCGGCTGCCAGTTCGTTGACCTGACCGTCGACACCGAAACCGGCGTCGTCAAGCTCAACAAGATCGTCGCCGTTCAGGACACCGGCCTGATCCTGAACATGATGACCTGGAAAAGCCAGGTTTATGGCGGCGTGATCATGGGATTGAACTATGGCCTGTTTGAAGAACTGGTCATGGACCCCTCGACCGGCCTCTCGCTGAACCCCGACATGGAGCTGTACAAGCTCGCCGGCGCCAGCGACATCCCCGAGATCGACATCATTCCCTTCGACAACGAGCAGATGCGCAAGCGAGGCGTGATCGGCGTCGGCGAGCCGCCGACGATCGCCACCGCCGCCGCCATCGGCAACGCCGTGGCCAACGCCCTCGGCACCCGTGTCCCACACTTCCCCATGACCCCCATGAACGTCCTCAACGCCCTGGCCAAGGCCTGATTCGCGATCTCAAACGGGCGGTGGACGCCGGAACCGCGGTGATCGCTCGCCGCGGTTCCCCTCCTGCCGCCCCGGCCGATCCGATCATTCCGAGGAGCAATCAGAACCTATGAAAGCCTTTGAATACGCCAGCCCGACCAGCGTCGAGCAGGCCGTTCAGGCCCTGGCCGGCGCCGAGTCCAGCGAGGGTCTTTCCGGCGGCACCGATCTGCTCTGCCGCATGAAGGATTATATCTCCAGCCCCGATCGGGTCGTTTACCTCAAGGACATTGAGGACGACACCTTCCGCGGCATCCGGACCGAGGGCGGTAAGCTCGTCATCGGCGCCGGCACCACCCTGGCCGAACTGCTCGAAGACGACACGATCGCCGAGAAGTACCCGGCCATCAAGCAGGCCGCCCGCTCCATCGCCACGCCTCAGATCCGGAACATGGCGACGGTGGCCGGCAACCTTCTTCAGCGCCCGCGCTGCTGGTATTACCGAACCGGCTTCGGCCTGCTCGGCGGCCAGCGCACCGGCGATGCCGAGGCCAAGCTCGTCCGCGAGCTCGAAGGGGAATTCGCCCCCTACAACATCGACCTCGTCGGCCAGCCCGAGAACGGGCACCTCGTTCGCAACGGCGACAACCGCTACCACGCCATCTTCATGACCGACGGCGACGCCCTGTTCGTCACTCCGTCGAACCTCGCCCCGGCCCTCATCGCCCTCGGCGCCGAGGCCGAGATCGTCGGCCCCGACGGCTCCCGGACCATCCCCGTGATGGACCTCTACCAGGTTCCAAAGGAGGAAGGCGACCGCGAGCTGACCCTCACCACCGGCGAGGTCATCACCCGCATTCTCGTGCCCGAGCCGAAGGGCAAGAACGCGTTTTACGAGATCCGCCAGAAGCTCTCGCACGACTGGCCGATCGTCATGGCCGCCGTCTGCGTGCCCGAGAACGGCGGCGAGCCGTCGATCATCCTCGGCGGCGTCGCCCCAGTCCCCTACCGGCCCAAGGCTGCCGAGGCCGCCATCGCCGGCAAGGAACTGAACCGCGAGACCGCCGCCGCCGCCGGCCAGGCCGCCACCGAGGGAGCCCAGCCTCTCTCGAAAAACGCCTACAAGGTCCCCCTGGTCAAGACCGCCGTCAAGCGCGCCCTGCTCCGGGCCGCCGGAGATGAGTACTGGTCCAACACGGAGGCCTGACCCCGTGCGATCCATGAAACCGAAGCCCGAGCCCGGCCTCGAGCCCGACCCCGCGGTCGTTCCCGAGCCCGAGCCCACTCCCGAGCCGCCCCCCCCTCCTGAGTACCAGATGCTCGGCCCCACGTGCCGCAAGCTTCGGAGCAAGGGCATGTACGTCTACACCGATGGGCCTGCCGAGTCGCACGGCGACTACGACAACACCATCTACTGGTGCCTTTCCACCCACAAGGCCTTCGGGCCCGACGACGACCTCGCCCAGAAAGACCTCTGCTGCGACCCCTCCCGGTCCTGCTACGAGGCCCTCTGAGCTACCGATCTCTCCCGATCCATCAAGGCCGCAGGACCCCTCCTCAGAGTGGGTCCTGCGGCTCTTGTCATTGATGGGCACGGATAAGAGACCCTCGCAGCGTCGCAGCGTCGCAGAGAGGACCACGGAGCAGTCCTCTGCTCGCTCCAACCTTCTCCCTTGATCCTCATCTCTCCCTTCTCTGCGCCTCCGCGTCTCTGCGCGAGGTCCCCTCCCCAATCCCTTTCCCCCGCCCCCAGGCATGGCGGCCTGGCACTGCCGGCGCCTACAATACCCTTCTCCGAAGGATCGCCCGAAGTCCAGGGCCGAACCGCCGAGATCGCCGATGCCCAGCACTGCCACGCCGTCTCCCCGCGTTGTGAACCGACTCCGCGACCGCCTGATTGACGCCACCCGCGCCGAGGTCCGCTTCGACCCCGGCAGCCGCGGCCTCTACGCCACCGACGCCAGCCTCTACCAGATCATGCCGGTCGGTGTCATCGTCCCCCGCACGGTCGACGACGTGGCCGCCACCGTCCGCATCGCCGCCGAGGAAGGCGTACCGATCGTCCCCCGAGGCGGCGCGACCAGCCTTTCCGGTCAAACGATCGGCACCGCCATTATTCTCGATACGTCGAAGTATCTCACCCGCATCGGCACCGTCAACCGCGACCGGATGACCGTCTCCGTTCAGCCCGGTGTCGTGCTCGACCGCCTCAATGCCGAGCTGAAGCCCCTCGGCCTGATGTTCGGTCCCGACGTCTCCACGACCGATCGCGCCACGATTGGCGGCATGATCGGCAACAACTCCGCCGGGGCCCGCTCCCTCCGCTTCGGCAAGACCGTCGATTCCATCCGGTCGCTCGACGTCGTCCTCTCCGACGGCACCCCCACCACCCTTGGCCCTTGCTCACCGGACCAACTGGCCGAACGCTGCCGCCACGATGGCATCCTCGGCCGCATCCACCGCGACGTCCGCGACGTGGTCAAGGACCACAAAGACGCCATCGCCCGCCACTTCCCCTCCATCCTGCGGCGCGTCAGCGGCTACAACCTCGACGAGTTCATCCCCGGCCTGCCGATCCGGGCCCCCGAGGTCCCCGACGACCCCTGGGCCTTCAACCTCGCCAAGCTCATCGTCGGCTCCGAGGGAACCCTCGCCGTCGTCACCGGCGCCGAACTCAAACTTGTGCCTGCGCCAAAACATCAAGGTCTGGTGGTCCTGTCCTTCGCCACCATCCCCCACGCCCTCGACCGCCTGCTCCCGATGCTCGAAACCGAGCCGGTCGCCATCGAGATGGTCGATCGCGCCATTCTCGACCTCGCCGCCCGCAACCCCGAGTACGCCAAAAGCCTTTCCTTCGCCACCGGTCGTCCCGAGGCCGTCCTTGCCGCTCAATATTACGCCGACACCCCCGACGAGCTGGCCGCGAAGGCCCACGACCTCCTCCGTCGCGTCGAAGGGGCCCCCGGTCTGCTCGGCCACCGCACCACCCTGGCCGACGCCGCCAAGGATGACTTCTGGAAGGTCCGCAAGGCTGGCCTCTCGCTCCTGATGGGGATGGTCGGCGACGCCAAGCCCGTTGCCTTCGTCGAAGATACGGCCGTCTCCGTCGAGAAGCTCCCCGAGTTCTACCGCCGCTTCCACGACCTCGTTGCCCGGCACGGCACCGTCGCCTCATGCTATGGACATGCCGATGTCGGTTGCTTGCACATTCGACCCATCTTGAATGTGAAGGATCCCGACGAGGTCGAGAAACTCCGCTCCATCGCCGCCGAGGTCTCCGACCTCGTCCTCGAATTCGGTGGCGCCATGAGCGGCGAGCACGGCGACGGCCTCGCCCGCAGCCGATGGAACCGCAAGCTCTTCGGCGAGGAAATCTACGGCGCATTTCGCACCGTCAAGCAGGCGTTCGACCCGAAGAACCTCATGAACCCCGGCAAGGTCGTCGCCGAGCCCGACCCCGGCCTCGACCTCCGCCTTGGCCCTCACTATCACGCCGACCGCGAACCGCGCGACACTGCTTTCGACTTTTCCTCCCAGGGCGGTTTTGCCCGAGCCGTCGAGATGTGTTCCGGTGTGGGTGCTTGCCGAAAGACCGGCACCGGCACCATGTGCCCCAGCTACATGGTCACCCGGGACGAGGACCACTCCACCCGAGGCCGCGCCAACCTCCTCCGTCTGGTCATGTCCGGCACCTTGCCCGCCGAGGGGCTCGTCAGCACCGATCTGGACCAGGCCCTCGACCTCTGTCTGCAATGCAAGGCATGCAAGACCGAGTGCCCGTCAAACGTCGACATGTCCAAGCTCAAGGCGGAGTATCTTCATCAGAAGTACCGATCCCGAGCCGTCCCCCTTGGTTCGCTCCTGGTTGCTCAGATTCACCGGCTGAACGTCATGGGATCGGCCACGGCTCCACTGGCGAACTGGATGCGCGAGCGCACCTCCGTCCGCTGGCTGATGGAGAAAGTCGCCGGATTCGATCGCCGCCGGATCGCCCCCGCCTTCGAGCGCGACCACCTCCGCCGCTGGTTCCGCCGCCACCAGCCCGACCCGAGAGCCGGCACCCGAGGCCGCGTGATCCTTCTCGACGACTGCTTCACCACCTACAACCAGCCCTCCATCGGCCGCGCCGCCGTCCGCGTTTTGGAGGCGAGTGGCTACACCGTCGAACTCGCCGGCCTCGTCTGCTGTGGCCGCCCTGCCATCTCGAAGGGCTTACTTGGCCTCGCCCGGGGCTGGGCCGAGCAGAACGTGGCGAAGCTCGTCGGCGCGGCTCGCCAGGGCGTCCCGATCGTCGGCTGCGAGCCCTCCTGCCTGCTCACCCTCACCGACGAGTACCGCGACTTCCGCCTCGGCCCCGATGCCCTGGCCGTTGCCGATGCCTCGATGCTGATCGACCGCTTCCTCGCCGATCCCGACCGCGTCCCCGACCTCCCGCTCCGTCCCCGATCCGATCGCGTTCTGCTCCACGGTCACTGTCAGCAAAAGGCCCTCGTCGGCACCGCCGACACCGTCGCCGTGCTGAAGCGCATCCCCGGCCTTGAGGTCAACGCCCTCGATTCCGGCTGCTGCGGCATGGCCGGATCGTTCGGCTACGAACGCGGCCATTATGACGTGAGTGTCGCCCTGGCCGAGCGTGTTCTGCTTCCCGCTGTTCGAGCCGAGCCGGATGCCCTCCTCGCCGCCCCCGGCTTCTCCTGCCGCAGCCAGGTCCACGGCCTTGCCGGCATCGACGCCGTTCACCCCATCGAACTGCTCGCCGATCAACTCGACGACGGGAGCGGATCGTAGCTTCCTCCCCGCTTCGCAAATTCTCGAAGCTCGGGACCGTATCCCCTTGCTCGGCGGTCGTTCGGCCGGCTCACGCATCAACGATCGGGAGTCGGTTCGGGCGTTGATTAAATTCAACGTTTTGCAACACGCCATTGCGAATTGCGGAATGCTTGGTAGGGTGTGGGTGTACGAACAGGCGCTTGACGCCTCGACTCGATCTTTGAGGAAGTGGGGCATCGCAACGAAGCGATGGTCCAAACCGGATGGTTTCCATCCGGCGAACGAATCGGGCGCGGAGTTGCCCGACACCGAGCGAGAAGGGAGAAGGGCCATGAATCGAAAGATCTCCTCCAGATTCCTTGGAGCCCTGCTGCCGCTCGTGCTCGCTGGACCTGTTCAAGCCGGTCTGGTCACGCACTTCACCTTTGCCGACCGAACGCTGGGCGACTCCACGTTCGCGCCTAACGTCGGCCTCGTTCCAGACAGCCACGGCAATCTCGTCTCCGGCCAGAACGTGACCGTTGAAGGCACTTCGCTCACGATCGCTGCGGCCGGTGGGAGAAACCTCGCCGGAAAATTGCTCAATCCGCAACGGTTCCACCTGGACGATCCCGGCCTCGGCGTTCGAGGTGGCGGCAGCGGCTGGCTGCATACGGGGGAATCCCTCATCTTCCACTCCGACGAGCTTGTGACTCTGACGGAGCTGGTTTTCTTCCGTCGGCGCGGTACGGAGGACCTCGACTACAGCTTCGATCTGCTGGTCGATGAAAACAATCCCGTCACCAGCCTTGTCAGCACCAGTTCCACCCTGGCCCGTTTCGTCTCCCTGGAACGCTTCACGATGAACGTGACCGGGAACACCTTCGAGATCCGGACTCGGGGCGGCGAGGCCCGACTCGCCCAGTTGAGTATCAAGGCCGATTCTCCCTCCTTGGCCGCGGTTGTGGCCGTCCCGGAACCCTCGACCCTGGCGATGGCGGCCTGCGGAACCATGATCGGCCTGGTCTGCTTCGGACGGTCCCGGAATCGTTCCGGCCGATTCCGGGTCTGAGGAATGAGTCGAGCCTTTGCCCCATTCCTGGTCATCATCCCCCGCTTCGTGGTGGCCGGGCTGATCGCCTGCGGCCTTTCAGGCTCGCCCGGCCTGGCCCTCAATGATGGTCCGCCCCCGACCGTCTCTCCTGCTCGCCTGATGGCCGATGTGGACGCCCTGGTCGATTTCGGCACCCGTCACTCCCTCTCCGAAACGAACGTTCGCGCGGCCGAGTGGCTCGCCGAGCGCTTCCGAGACGCCGGATGCGACGAGGTCGCCCTGCACGACTTCTCCATTGGACCCCGCACCCGGCACAATGTCGTGGCCACCATCCGGGGGACCGATCGTCCCGACGAATTCGTCCTCGTCGGCGCTCATTTCGACTCGCGGAACGCTCAGCTCGCCGACACCCAGGGACCGGCTCCCGGCGCCAACGACAACGCCTCCGGCACCGCCGCCTTGCTGGAACTGGCCCGATCCCTCGCCGTCGATCCCCCGGCTCGATCCGTCCGCCTTGTCGCCTTCAGCGGCGAGGAACAGGGGCTCATCGGTTCACGCGCCTTTGCGAAAAGGTGCCAGGATGAGAACCTTCCGATCACCTTGATGATCAACCTCGACATGATCGGCCACCCCATGGACGAGGCCCGCCGCGCTCTCATCGTCGAGCATGATCCCGGCCTCCGCTCCCCGGTCAACGACGCCCCCTCACGAGCCTGGGCGCATCGGCTCAAATCGCACGTCGCGGCCACCGGCCTCAAGCCGGTTTCCGGCGTCATGTACGGCAGCGATTACATGCCGTTCGAGGCCAATGGCGTCGTCTGCGTCGGGCTATTCGACGGCGCCGATGAGGCCGATTTCTACCACGATCAGGCCGACACACCCGACAAGGTCAACGCCTCTTACTGCGCTTCGGCGACCGCCGCCGCCCTGGCCCTCATCCGCGACGCGGCCGATCCCTCGTTTCACCCGGCTCCGGCTCCCTGAGCCCTTGGGCGATCCCATCCACCCTCACGAGTTCGAATAGATCCGCCCCGAGCGATCCCAGGAACTCCAGGTCGGTTCCCTCCGGAACCAGCCCAGGCCGATGGCGTTGCGAAAGCAGATTCGCCCAAGCAGGTGGGTGATCACCATGCCTTCATAAAGCAAGAGCATCCAGAGCCCCCACAACCCCAGGGCCGCCGCCGTCAGGTTGGGTGCGTGGAACATCACCAGCCGCCAGACCCCAACCGCCAGAAACAGCGCGAAGGCGGTCAACAGCCAGAGCGGCAAGTACTCCCGGCCGATAATCCGAATCGCCCGAGCGATCGACAGCGGGTGCGCCAGCGTGAGGTTGTCGTGCAAAATCGCCGCGGCGAGCCCCATCTGCACGTAACCGGCCGCCAGTCCGATCAGGATGACCACCGCCACCCAGTCGAGCGGCCCGAACTCGCCGCGCAGCTTGGCATACAGCAAGACCGGAATCGCCCCCACCCCCAGCCCCACGATCCCCGCCCAGATCCACCGCCCCAGCCCTTCCAGAATCGTCTGCCGGTCCCACATCGGGAACCGAGGGTGATCCGTTCTCCCCATCGCCCCATCGGTCAACACCCGGGCGAAATAGAGCAAAAGATACCCACCCGTAAACGAAAAACTGATGATCAACGGCAGCGAGAACGGAATCAAGAGCAACGCGAGTGGGTTAAACCCTCCCCTCGGCCCGTCTCGGAAGAACATCACGATGTCGAACACCGGCACCGACATGATCGTCAAAAACGGCGGGAAGAGGACGAGCAAGACCAGCCCCGGCCCGTCGCGTAAGGGGAACGTCAAGACCTCTCCCAGACCGATCGGCTGCCCCCGTCTTGGGTACGAAGGGGCAGGGCGGAAGGCCCGGAACCGCAACTTCGATCGCCCGGCGACCAGTTCGGGGGCCGGATCGCTGCCGACCGTCCCATCGGGGCCGATCACCCGGCCGCACTTCGGGCACCGGCCCGTCCCGACCGATCCCGGCTCGGGGGCCTTCAACCACGTTCCGCACTGGCAAATGACGATCGCCATGATGCCCCGGTTCGTCCGACGGCCGGGGGCCGGCCGGTCTTTGCGTGTTGCTTCGGGTCGATCCGTCGCGCGGGCGGCACGGTCAACCGGCGGCTCGCGGTCCATTCCAATCGTTCCATGATCCCCGAAGTCGAGCCGCGACGGAAGCCCCGCGCTCAGCGGATCTCCGCGATCGACTCCCGGACGCTCACGCCCGGCGACGATTCCAGCGGCGCAATCGGCGCGCCGCCTCGCACGCCGATCCCCTCAAGGCCCGGTGCCGGGCACGTTCCGTTCGACGGCCGCGAGGCGCGCATCGCTCCCATCGCTCCCGAAAGGGCCAGGGCGGCCAGCACCAGCGCGGCCAGCCACGGATCTCTCGCATTCGATCCGTCGGTGGGGGGCATCTCAGCCGTTCCTCAGTCAAAGCGATCAGCAATCGGGAAAAAGGCGGGAATGACCCGACCCAAACCCGAACCCGAACCAAATTATCCCTGATCCGAGCCCTGGCTCTCGGGCTCACCCTGTTCGAGCAAGGCGCGGATCTGCTCGGCGTGTTCCGGGGCCAGCCGGTGCTGCTGCAACAGATGAAGCACGAGCAGGCCGGGTTCTCCCTGGTAGAGCTTGTCGACCAGGTTCTCCACCCGCTTGCGGCGCACGTCCTGCGCGGCGATCTTGGGAGTGTAGACAAACGCCAGCTCGCTCCGGTCGCTGCTGATCATCCCTTTCTGCTCCAGGCGGTCGAGCAGGGTGGCGACGGTCGCATAGGTCCACTGCCGCCCGGCGGCCTTCGAGGCGTCAAGCACCTCTCGAACCGTCGCCTGGCCGCGGTCCCAGAGAATTCGCAGGACATCCAGCTCCGAGTCGGGGATGGTGGGGGGTCGCTTGGCCATTGCTCGGGGACCTTCCACGGTTCAGTGCGGGTCAGATGCGGGGTGAACTCAATCCCAAACAAACGGGCCTCGGCGGCGCGGGGGGAACCCCGACACGCGGGGCGATCGCGCAGAGCGGGCAGGTGGGTGGATGCGGTCCGGGGTTGACCCGCGATCCCCGGTCTTCGTATCCTAAGACACTTGTCCCAGAAGGTCAACCGTGAATCGGACATCTGTCAAGCACGGTCGAGCGGAGGAGCGCGGGTGAGCCGAGCCGACGACGGGGGCGACCCGGGCCGGGACGCAACGATCGGGGGCCTGGGCTTGCACCTGCGGGGGCTAGCCCTTGAAGTCCTCGAACGCGCCTTTCCGGTGGGGAACGCGCTGGGGGCGGCCGGGTTGATCGCGCTCGGCGGCTTCGTACCGGTCCTGCGCGGCTGGCTTGATGATCGGGTGACCTCCTGGGCCGACGTGCTGGCGACCCTCGGCGGCGTCCGGCCGACGGCCGAGGTGGGCAACCCCGACGGCGATCACGGCCCGGTCCTCGGCCGGACCGATGCCCCCGAACTCTTCGACGAGGTCGCCGCTCTGGCCCGACGCGCCGGGGCGAAACCGCCGGGTCAGATCCGCCTGGCCTATCTCCCCTGCTGCGGCGCCACGGCCTGGGGACGCCGCGGACGGGCCTTGCTCATCGGCTTGCCCTTGCTCTCGGTCCTCAATCGGGTCGAGCTGCGTGCCGTCCTCGCGCACGAGCTGGCCCACCTCGCTCGGGGCGATGCGACCCACGCCGCCCGATCGGCCCGGTTTGTCGAGGCCCTCGGCCGCGCCCTCGACCAGGCCAGCCCCTCCTCGCGCAGCCCGCTCCGAGCCTGGGCTCGCGGCAGTTTCGCCGTCGGATCGCGCCTGCTCGCCCCGATCGCCCAGGGCCAGGAGGCCCGCGCCGACCGCTTCGCCGCCGGGGTCGCCGGGGGACCCGCCACCGCCTCGGCCCTGGTCAAGGTCGCGCTCGTCCAGCCCATCTTCCGAGAAGTGCTGGAACACTACGATCCCGACCTTCCCGGCGTGCCCAATCTCTACGCCTCCTTCCGCGCCTTCTGGCAGCGCTTGCCCGACCCGTTAATGACGGCCATGCGTCACCGCGTTCTGAGCGATCCCCCGACCAAGACCGACGCCGCCCACCCACCCATAATCGACCGCCTGGCGATTGTTCATGCCTATCCGTCTCGACCCGTCTCCGAAGTCGACCTCGCGCCGGCCGAAGCCATGCTCGGCGACCCGACGACCCTTGAGCAGATGCTCCACAACCGGCTCTTCGGCGTCACCTTCTCCACTGCTCCCACCGTCTTCCATCGTTCCGGAAGCTGACCGGGTTCGCCCCGGTTGCGATCGATCGCCGCCTGTCGAACGGGTAAGCTAGTCAACTGCCAGGGGGCAGACCAAACGAATCCCTGAATCAACCCTCTCCCCCACGCCGGGGGAGCAAGTGGCCGAAGGCCGGGTGAAGGGGTTCTTCGACTGGCCGCAGCGCCTCGCACGCCCTCGAAACCGGAGAGTCGTCCTGCATGTTTCCTGCGGAAGCGTTGATCCTGATTGCGAGCGTCCTGATCCTGCTCGGCATTGCGTCGAGCAAATTCTCGGCGCGGGCGGGCATTCCGGTGCTCGTCCTGTTCTTGATTCTGGGGATGCTGGCCGGGTCGGAGGGGATCGGGCGGATCAACTTCGACAGCTACGAGTTGGCCTACGGCATCGGCACGCTCGCGCTCACGCTCATCCTCTTTGATGGCGGTCTGAGCACCCCGCTTTCCGCCTTCCGCACCGCCTGGAAACCGGCGGCGGCGCTGGCGACCCTGGGGGTCTTGCTCACGTCGGCCATCATGGGGGCCGCGGCGGCCTGGGTGCTCGGCCTGAAGCTGATCGACGGCATGTTGCTCGGCAGCATTGTCGGCTCGACCGACGCGGCCGCCGTTTTCGCGGTCTTGCGATCGGGAGGAATCCGGCTGCCCGGCCGGTTGTCGGCGACCCTGGAGGTCGAGAGCGGATCGAACGACCCGATGGCCATTTTCTTGACGATCGGCCTGATTGGCGTCATTCGAGGCGAGATGGCGATCGGACCCGAATTGCTCGGCCTGTTCGCCACCCAGGCGATCGGCGGCACGGTCATCGGCCTCGGCGTGGGCTTCCTGGGGGTTCAGCTCATCAACCGTATCCGGCTCGAATCGGCCGGCCTTTATCCGGTGCTGGCGACGGCGGTTGGCATGCTTGCCTATGGCCTGACCGTGGCGCTGGGCGGCAGCGGATTCCTGGCGGTTTACCTGGCCGGCATCGTCCTCGGCAATAGCCGACTCGTGTTCAAACGCGGGATCTTTCTCTTCCACGACGCCGGAGCCTGGCTGGCTCAGATCGTCATGTTCGTGGTGCTGGGGCTGTTGAGCTTCCCGAGCCGCCTGGTTGATGTGGCGCCTCAGGGCTTGCTGCTGGCGGCGGTCCTGGTCTTCGTGGCCCGTCCGGTGGCGGTCGGCCTCACCCTCTTACCCTTCCGCTTCGCCTGGCGAGAGCTGATCTTCCTTTCCTGGGGAGGTTTGAAGGGGGCCGTGCCGATCACCCTGGCCACCTTCCCGTTCCTCTTTCAGATCGCCAATGCCGACCGCATCTTCGACGTCGTCTTCTTCGTCGTGCTCGTCTCGGCCCTGTTCCAGGGCTGGACCCTGCCGATCCTGGCGAGGAAGCTCGGCCTGCAACGGCCTCCGGAACCCTCGGCGCCGGTGACGTTGGAACTGACCGCGCTCCGGCACGTCGATGGCGACATCGTCGACTATTACCTCAACCTCGACTCCCGAGCCTCCGGCAAGATGGTCCGCGAGCTGGCCCTGCCCGAGGGAGCCGTCATCGCCCTGATCGCCCGCGGCGATCGCGTCATCCCTCCCAAGGGAAGCACCCGCGTCTTGCCCGGCGACCACGTCATCGTCGTCCTCGGCCCCGGGACCCGGCCGCTCGTCGATCGGGTCTTTGCGCAGGGAGCCCCGGGCGAGGCCTTGCCGCGCGATGTCGAGTTTCCCCTTCGTGCCTCCAGCCGGGTCGGCGACCTGGAAGCCTGCTACGGCTTCAGCCTTCATGCCCCGACCGACGCCACGCTGGAAGACGTGATCCTGGAACGACTCGGCCCGAAGCGAGCCGAGGTCGGTTGCCTCGTTCCCTTCGGGCCGGTCGCCTTGCGCATCCGCGAGCTGGACGATGCGGGCCGGATCGACGGGGTTGGCATGGTCATCGTCCCCATCGATCCCGAATCGCCCCCCACCTTCTCCCCGCCTCAGCGGCGCGGGACGAGGTGGTGGATTCGCCCGTCGAACCCGAGGATGTAAAGTTCCCCCTCCTGGTCCTCGCCAAACCCGGCAATGTTGATCTTTGCCTGGCGAGGCGAGTCAAGGTCGATCAGCTCGCCGGTGACGATCACCTCGTCCTGCTCATCGACCTTCACCCCCCAGATGCGGAACGTCTCGAAGTCGCCGTACACATAAACGCCTTGCAACTCCGGAATCCGATCGCCTCGGTACACGTAGCCGCCGGTAATGCTCTTGCCCGTGTCGTTGCGCCCTCGGCGTTGCGCGGCCGGCACGTCCGGGTGAGGATACTCGACGATCGGCGGCAAGATCGGCGACGACCGCTCGACCCGGTTCCCCCGGACCTTGAACGGGTGGAACCCTTCGTACACGTTCCAGCCGTAGTTGCCGGCGTTGACCACCTTGATCACTTCTTCCCACTTGTTCTGACCGACGTCTCCGGCCCACAGATCGCCGGTTTCCCGATCGAACGTGAACTTCCAGATATTTCGAATCCCGATCGCGTAGACCTCCGGCGCCCAGTGGGAGAACTTCGGGTCGCGCTTTGCCGGGTTATCGGCCGGAATGCCGTAGGCCATGTCCCCTTCGGGATTGTCCACGTCGATCCGCAAGATCGAGCCGAACCAGTCGGTCGGGTTCTGACCGGTGCTCAGCGGGTCGTCGGCCGCGCCGCCGTCGCCGAGTGAAATGTACAGATAACCATCCGGGCCGAACTCGATGCAGCCGCCGTTGTGGTTGCCGTACGGCTGATCGGCCGAGACCCAGATCACCTGCTCACTGTTCGGGTCGGCCTTGCGCGGGTCGTCCTTCGACACGTTGAACCGCGAGACAACCGACCGCCTCGGGTTCGTCGCCGAGTAGTAGACATAAAACTGTCCGTTCTCGGCATAGTTCGGGTGAAAGGCCAGCCCGAGCAACCCTTCCTCGTTGTCCTTGCCGATCGTCTGCGGAAGGTCGAGAAAGAGCTGTTTGTCATCCGTCTGCAAGTCGTTCGGAAACGAATAAATCTTCGCGGTGTGCTGCTCGACAACAAACAGCAGCTTGTGTTCATCGTTCGGATACGCCAGGGTGACCGGCCGGTCGAACTTCAGGTTCGGGAAGGCGACCTCGGTGTACAGTTCCGGCAGTGTCTCATCGGCGGGCGTGGCGGCCGAGGCGGGCCGGACGGCAACCGCAAGGGTCATCGCCAGCCCAAAGACCAGGCTCAGGCGGGGCAGGGGAGTCGTCGGAAGGGGCATGCAGTCGATCTCCGGGGTGCGGGTCGAGTCAAACGTCGGGCGGAGAAGGTGGGATCAAGCAAACCGGCGACGCTTGCAGGCGCAGCCGTCGGGACCACGACGAGCCGATCGCGGGCAATCCCCTGGGATTGTTCCCCAATCGGCCCCTCGTGCGAACCGTCATTCTAAACAAAATGGTCGCCCGAGGGGGATCTGTTCGTCCCCGGCTTCGCGTCGGGCCATTCCAGGGTCGCTCGGTCGGCTTCGCGTCAAAGCGACCACCCTTGCCGGTACGGTGGTTTGATGAGCGCCGCTGCGTCGGGCACGCCGGCCACGGTCATCGTCTTCGCGTCGTAATCGATCGCCTGGCCCAGCCGGACGGCAACATTGCCCAGCAGCATCGACTCGGTCAGGACCGCCGCGTAGTCGAAATTCCCCAGCGGTGCCGGGCCACCTTCGATCGCGCGGACCCACTCCCGCTTCGCGTTCAGGTCCCGCTCGTCCTCGCCGCCGAGCCGTTCCAAGGTCTGCTCCGGCGCCGAGAATCCCGAGAAGCGATCGGCCGGCAACAAAACCTGTTCCATGCCGTAATCGCTCGGCGAGTACATCGACCCCCGCTCGCCAATCAACAGCGAGCCGCTATCGACCGCCTCTCGCCCCTGGAACAACGCCGGATCGGGCAGGTTCCGCTCGCCGTCCTTCGCCCCCTCGTACCAGGTCAGCTTCACCGGCGGCAGATCCCCCCGCGCCGGGAACTCATAGGTAATCGTCGCCCACGCCGGGTACGTCTCCGGGTTGATTTCGCCACTCTCGGCCGAAACCCGCGTCGGATACCCCAGCTCGAGCCCCATGAACGGCAGGTTCGCCGTATGGCAGGCCATGTCACCCAGCGATCCCGTGCCGAAGTCCCACCAGCCTCGCCAGTCGTGCGGGTGATAGACCGGGTGATACGGCCGTTCCGGCGCGGGGCCAAGGAACAAATCCCACTTCACATGCTCCGGAATCGGCGGCGTCTCGGTCGGCCGTGCCACAATGTCGGGCGCCTGCTTCCAGTACTTGAACGGCCGATTCGTCCAGACATGAACCTCTTTCACCGGCCCGATCACCCCCGACCGGATCAACTCCACTCCCGTCCGGAACCCGTTCGACGCCGTTCCTTGATTCCCCATCTGCGTTGCCACGCCATAGCGCCGCGCCGCCTCCATCATCATTCTCGCTTCAAACGGTGAATGCGCAAGCGGCTTCTGGCAATAGACATGCTTGCCTCGCTTCATCGCCGCTATCGCGATGACCGCGTGCGTATGATCCGCCGTGCTCACGACCACCGCGTCCACCCGATCGTCGAGCGTCTCCAGCAATTCCCGGAAGTCGTGAAACCTCTTCGCGTCCGGGTACTGCTCTGCCTTCTGCATCAACCGCTGATCATCAATATCACACAGCGCCACCACCTGCCCGCAGCTTGCCGCGTGATCCGTGTCGCTCCGTCCCTTCCCCCCAACCCCGATACACGCAATCGCCACTCGTTCGTTCGGCGACCGTCCCAACGCCACCCGTTCATCCTTGCTCAAAATCAAAAACCCGGCCGCCGCGGCCGACGTCGATCGCAAAAACTGCCGACGGTCAAAACGGTGCGCCATCGCTTGAGACTCCTGTTGGGTCAAGATGTTGATTGACTCGCTTGTTTGCCGATCCGCTTCCATCTCATCCCTCTCCCCGCTGGCGGGGAGAGGGTGGCCGCAGGCCGGGTGAGGGGGTCTTCGTTCGGATTGCATGGCGATTCCGTTTGTCTCCGGCCCCCTCACCCCGGCTCTCTCCCCCGCGAGCGGGGGAGAGGGAGGCCGAAACGAACCCTCCCGCTCACACCTCCGGCAGCTCATACCCCGTCCGGTACGGCCGCGAGAGCAAGCGGTTCGCCTCGTCATCGCCGGGGAAGGTTTCCGTCTCGGCGTCCCACGTCAGCTTGCGGCCGAGCAGGTACGAGATGTTCCCCAGGTGCGTCGTGTTCGTGGACCAGTGGGTGACTTCCACATCGCAGATCGGCCGCCCTCGGGTCTTCAGGCATTCGAGCCAGTCGGTCACGTGGTCGGGCAGGCCGTCGTCCTGGGCCTTGAAGTCCTCGGCCTGGGTCGGAATCGACCGCGTGGGCACTTCCCCTTTGATCAGCTTGATGCCATACGGCTCGGCCATCCGATCGGGGAAAATCTCATGCCCTGATCGGTCGATGAATAACGTCCCATCGGTCCCGCAGAACAAGATGCCGTAGCCGTGCCCGTTCATCGGGTAGCCGTTCCCCTTGCGCATCGAATAGGTCAACACGCAATCGCCGGGGAATTCATACACCACCTGCATCGTGTCCGGCGTGTCGCGGTCGTCCTTCACCGTCCAGATGCCGCCGGTCGTGTTCACCGTCGTCGGGCCTTTTTGATCGAGGGCCCACAGGGCAATATCATTCAGATGCACACCCCAGTCACTCATCATGCCGCCGGCATAGTCGAAGAACCAGCGGAACAACAGGTGAAAGCGGTTGATATTGAACGGCCGCGACGGCGCCGGTCCCAGCCAGGCGTCGTAATCCACGCCCGACGGCGGCTCACTGTCCGGAGAAACCCCCATGCCAAACGGGCTGATGTTCTCAAAGTTCCAGGTCTGAATCCAGTGAACCCGTCCGATCTTCCCCGCTCGGATCGCTTCAACCGCCTTGCGAAAGTTCTCGCTCGATCGCTGCTGCGTGCCCACGCCCACGACCCGCCCATACTTCCGCGCCGCCTTGACCATCGCCTGCCCTTCGACCACGTTATGGGCCAATGGCTTCTCGACATAAACATCCTTGCCCGCCTGGCAGGCGTGGATCGTCGGGTGTGCGTGCCAGTGGTCCGGCGTGGCAATCACCACCGCGTCCAGGTCGTTCCGGTCGAGCATCGCCCGGTAGTCTCGCATCGACTCCGGACGCTCACCCCCTTTTTCGCGGTGGATGCGATCGGCCGTGTCGTTGGCGTGCCGATCGTCCACGTCGGCCACCGCGACGAACTGCACCTGCTCGCGCTTCAAAAACTCGCTGAGCAGTTGATTCCCCCGGCTCCCCGCGCCGATCAGGCCCAGCCGCACCCGATCCTGCGCAGGGCTCGCCCCCGACGCCCTGATCCCGAACGTCGCCGCGCCTGCCGCAACACCCACTGAACCCACAAATCCCCGACGCGAAAGCCCTTGCTTGGAGGTCATTGGCCTCTTCCCCGTTTCGAGTGGTATCGAGTGACCCGATCAACAGGCCCGGACCCTTGAGGGGCCCAGCCGAGAGGATGCGATCGCCTCGATCCTAACGGCCCGTCTCCCACTCCGCCAGCGTCGGCCACTCCCGGGGCCTCCTCCGTTTCGGGCATCCCCCCCGAGGCCCCTCGGCCTCGGAGAGCCGCGCCGAACGATCGACCGATCAGCCCGTGGCATCCCATCCATAGGGAATCATCTGGCACGCGGTCGATCCATCATCGTACAGGTCCACCACCGCATACGCCGGGGCGAATTGCTGATACGGTCCCCGCCACCAACCCCCGCAAACCGCTCCGTTGCAGTAATACGTGGTGCCCAGATAATCAACCCGATCGGCCAGGTGAATGTGTCCGCTCAGGCAGGCGCGCACGTTCCCCCGCTCGTGGAACAAGGCCGTCAGCGTGCGGGCGTCAATGTGCATCCAGGCCCCCGGCACCTGCCAGTTGCCGCTTTGTTCGTTCTCTCCATCCAGGAATGGGCATGCCGCGAAAATGGGAATATGCGAAAGGATCAGAATCGGCGTCGAGGCCGGGGTCGCTTCCAGTTCCCTCACGAGCCAGTCCATTTGCTCCTCGTCGATCTTCGCCGTGTAGCTGCCCGGCTCGGCCCCGGGGTGGGTGCTGTCGAGCACCACAAACTTCCAACCGGCCTTCTCAAACGCTCGGTAGCGACCCGGCAGCCCCAGCTCCTCCACCGCCGAGCGCTTCCCCGCGCAACTGCCGTCGGTCGACGCTTCGAATCCGCCCCCTCGCCATCCCCAGACGTCGTGATTGCCGATGCACGCCTCGACCGGCAGCGAGCAATCCTGCTCCAGGCTCCGATGCCAGAGCGCCCACTGCCTCGCCGCCGTCTCCCGATCCTGCGCGAAGGCGTCCATGATGCAGTCGCCGCCGAACAGGATCAGCTCCGGCGCATCGTCCAGCCCTTGCACATGCTCCAAACAGGCTGCAAACCCCGCCTCGGCGTTCCGCTCGGGCGTGATGTGGATGTCGGTCAAATGCGCCAGCCTCAGCACCCGCCGACCCTTCGGCGTGGCCGCAACCGCCTCTGCCCCCGATCCCAGCACCAGCGCTCCACCGGCCGCGCCGGCGGTCGCCCGCAAGATTCCTCGCCGGGTCATCCCGGCATGAAAAGGCAATTGTTCGCCCTTCCGAAAGAATCGATTGAACATCATTTACTCTGGAGAAAGGATCATGAAAACCGCGAAACCGGACTCAATTCGCGGCTCGATCTTACCCATTGTCCTCGTCCCTCGCCCATGAAATCTCCATGAACGCGGCGATCGCCCGCCCGGCCCTGTGTCCCGATCCCGAGCACAGCCTCACGCCAGATGCAGACCTTCCAGGAACCGTGCGAACTCCTCGGGGGCGGTTTCCCCCTCCTCTGGCGAATCGTACAGATGAATCGTGTACAGCAGCGATCCCTGATCGATCAACAGGGTCTCATCCTCGATCACGACCGGTTCGATGTCGCGATGTTCGAAGAGCCATCGGGCCTTGAAGCGCATGCAGGCACACCGCGAGACCTCGCCTCGGCTCGGCTCTTCGAGCACCTCGTAATCCCTCAAGAGGCTCCCCCACCCATCGATCCCGCCCCAGGTGATCGCCTCCAGGCCCCTGGGCATCGCCCCCGGATAATCCTCCTGGTTCTTGAAGACGGTGATCGAGGGGCCGAACGCTCGCACCGCGTCGCCATACTTGCTGATGGTCGCGACCATCGTCGCGGCCTGGTCGCGTCGGAACTCCTCCTCATCGACGCCGGGCTGCAGGCCGTGGACGATCTGCCCTTCATGCTTCGCCGCGAAATCCCGGAACACGTCGAGCGTCCAGCCCCCGGGCTTCACGAACCCGAGGCCGAGCCTCGTGTTGACATAGTAGTCGCCGTTGACGGCAATCTCCCGGGCTGGATCGATGGCCAGCCCGCCGAGCGCGGTGGCAACAAACTTGAGGAATTCTCGCCTTCCAATCCCCATCGACTCACCATCCCCCCTTGCTGGTCGGTTGGCACGGGTGCCCGCACCAGGTCTTCGCCCGACAGGCGATGTCACGCCCTGTCTGCCTCCACCGTGGCCGATCACATCCCCTCGGCCGATCAACCCCGTCGCTCATCGCATGATAGCCACGCTCATCACCAGCTCGACCTCCTGGCCGATCCGCTCCTCGATCGCCCGCTTCACTCGGTCCAGGTCCGCGTCATTCAGGGCCGATCGGCTCACCAGCGTCACCCCGATCTGCAGTGGGTCGCCGGGCCGCACGTCCACGCTCCGCACGGCGATCGAACCGACCTCCCAGCCGTCCAGCTCCCGGATGATCCGATGCTCCTCCACCATCCGGCCGAAGCTGAACGCCAGGGGCACGCTCACCGCTGCCACCAGCACCAGCTCCAGTAAGAGCCCGCTCCGAGCCCTCCGGAACGGCGCGAACCCGAGCCACAGGAACGTCGCACCGCTGGCCAGGATGATCCCCGTCAGGTTCGTCAAGAACAGCAGGCTCGCCCCGCCAAACACCGACCAGTCCGCCCAGCCGATCCCGATCCCTGCCACCGCCACCGGCGGCACCAGGGCCACGGCAATCGCCACGCCTGCCAGGCTTCGAGCCACTTCGGCCCGAGCATGAGCATATGCCCCGGCGATTCCCGAAATCACCGCCACTCCCAGATCCAGCAAGGTCGGCCGCATCCGGGCGCTGATTTCGTCGGTCACCACCCGAAGCGGCGTGAACCAGGTCGTCACCATCGCAAAGCCGAGCGCCAGCACCAGGCCCGCCGCCAGGGTCCCGCTACTCTTTCCGAGCAGGCGAAAATCCTGCCGCACCAGACCCATCGCCAGCGCGATGATCGGCGCCATCAGCGGGGCCAGAATCATCGCCCCGATGATCACCGGCGCCGAGTCGCCATACAGCCCCAGCGTCGCCAGTAAGGTCGAGAGGACCATCAAGGTCAGGTACGACGACGAGCAGCGCGCATTGTCTCGCAACAGCGAATACAGTTCCTTGAATTCTTCCGTGCTGGCGTGCGAGAGCCACGGCAGCGGCTTCGACATCAGCGCCCCTTTCGCCTCTCCCACCGGCAGCGCCTGCACCTGAAACCGTTCCTTCGACTCCGGGCTCCCCGGCTCCAGCGTCAGCCGATGTCCGGCGATCAGCCGAAGCGCCTTCGGCTCGACGATCAGCTCCACCTGCTTGGCGTTCAGCAGCACGCCGTCGTGCGCCAGCTCCAGGGGCTTCGGGCTCCGGATCGTCAAGCTCGACGCCCGAACCAGCCCCACAAACGACGGAATCCTCGTCCCTCCCCACCGCCCCATCACCACCGAGGTCACCAGATACCCGAGCAATTGCAGCAGGCTTCGAGGGGCCAGCACCATCGCGTACAACATGCCGTCGTTATCGCTCGACGCATCCACGATCCGCCTGGCCAGCAGCGAGCTTCGCCCTTGCTCAACCGCCACAATTCCTAACGCCGCTGTGTCGATCTCGTTCTCGTTCTGAGTCACCAGTTGCACCGGCTGAAGCCGTAGCGAGGTCAGATCCCGCACCAGCCCCGCAAAGTGCTTCAGGCGTCCCCAGATCCCGTTGATCGGCGTGCTTCCCGGCGCCAGGGTCAACGCATGACCGATCACCACATCCTGAAACACCACCCGACCATTGCAGAGCAACAGGTCAAGCTCCAGGTCCTTCTCCTCGTCGGCCTGACCGTCCAGCAGGTCGGCCACCGCCTC
Organism: Tautonia marina; assembly: GCF_009177065.1. Taxonomy (NCBI): domain Bacteria; kingdom Pseudomonadati; phylum Planctomycetota; class Planctomycetia; order Isosphaerales; family Isosphaeraceae; genus Tautonia; species Tautonia marina. Next base: position 1,621 of record NZ_WEZF01000013.1, on the reverse strand, counting down.
CTCCAGCTTTGGCGCAATCCCGAGACTCGACCGCGCCCGATCCAGCCCCGGATGCGGCAAGATCCCCAGCCGCCACCCTCGCTTCGCCGCCTCCTGGACCACCGGCGCCAACGCCTCGTCCCCCAGAAACGTCACCACCCGAGTCCCGGCCTCCTTCTCCGGCAGTTCGGCCGACGGATACGGGATCGCCTCCACCACCTCCTCCCCGAACAGCGGCACGATCGTCTCGCGCACCTTCGCTTCCTCGGCGGGATCAAACAACAAGAGAATCGCCATCGGTTTCGTCTCAGAACCCAATAGAAATGCATGATGTCATTGCATGTACACGCGAGCGTCGGGCCGGGGAGGTCCAACTCTCGCCAGCGCACCGGCCACCGACCCCGACGGCCGATGCCCGGACCTCGGGAGCCTCCCGTTTGCCGCGTTGCCTGATCCCCGCTCGCTTCCCGACCGGCAACCTACCCCCTGGTTCCCCCCGGCACAAGCCGCCAGGCTCCGTCTCCCCCCTGGCAACGCAGAGCCCCTCGTGTCCACCCTCGTCGTTGAGCGGAGCCCACCCGTCCCATCCCCGGGGCCGCCTCGTCTGCGCTCACGGGAGAGAGCGCCGGGGTAAGGGGGCCTCCTCCGGCCATCGAGAACCGCTCACTCCGAGGAATTCATCAGGCCAATCCGGAGCCACGCCAGGGCACCACTGAGAACCTGCACCACCCCTTCCATCCCCGCCTCGTATCGGTAGGGGCCTTGCCTCGGGGCCGACCAGGAACTGCCGTAGAAGTCGGCGCCGACGATCGTCAGCCGTTCCCCCGGGGCGAGCTTCTCCGTCGTCTTCACTTCGCTCACGATGGCATCGGCCAGCGCGAAGCAGGTCCGGATCTTCGACGCCTCCCGATCGTGATCCATGTAGGCCCCACCCCATCCCAGGTGGAGGAACATCCTGAGCGGGCCAGTCACCAGGTAGTACTGGATTGCATACGAGTTCACCCCGTGTCCGTCGTGGCTCAGCACGGCGTACTCCTCGGGACCATCGGTTTCCTCAGAATAATACGGCAGGTCGTACGGAATCCTCGGGAGCGTTCGCGTCGAGAAGCGCCATTCCTCGCGCTCCTTCAATTGCCCCGCGAGCGCCTCGGGAATCGTCGGGAAGCTCAACCCCGCCTGCTCGAACAGGGACCGAGCCTTTTCCACGTCGCTCATCGGTTCCCCTCCTTCTGGCCGCTCGCGCCGAGCCGCCTCGCCGCGCGTCCTCGTTCCATCGTAATCGGTCCACCGACGATTTTTTTCGGAAAATGTGCTTAAACCTCCGATCTGTTTCGATGATGAAAGATGAGGGCTGATTCTCCGTCTCCGTCATTCCGCGACTGTCCAACCGCAACGATTCCCTCCGAGCCCTCGATCCCGAGCGAGCCAAACACCCACCCCGACCCGAGCACCGATCGAGGCCCCCCCTATGATTCCGCAACCCCACGACCCGAACCCTCATCCCCTCCCGTCCGACCCCTCCGCCAACGCCCTCACCCACGGCCTGACCGCCAAGCGTCCCCTCTGCGACGAGGAACGCCAGCGCATGGAAGTGCTCGTCGCCTCCTGGACCAGCAAGGACATGCCCGAAACCCCTCCCGAA